>JAQYVL010000052.1 GCA_030145525.1 Desulfobacterales bacterium | reverse complement strand
GATCTCGGCATCGACTCCATTAAGCGGGTCGAAATCCTTTCCTCGTTTGAGGAAAAAATGCCCGGACTGCCCCAGGTTTCAAATGAAGTTATGGGGGAACTCAAAACACTGGGGCAGATCATCGACTACCTCGCGGAACTTGGCCATGCATCTAAACCGTACAAAAGCCTCCATGTGAATAATGACAAAGATGTTTCTCTTGATGTTTCATACACTTATCCATCAAAGCATAAAGAGTCATCTGAGGATATTATGGATGATGTTGAACGCCAGATTGTCTCTTTGGTCAACAAGCCGTTTGAAATGGGTCAACAAATTGTTATTCCTAAAGACCGAACTGTTTACATTCTGGATGACAAAACCGGCCTTGGAAAAGAAATTGCCGGCGAGCTTGAAAACCGGGATATTCGGGTAGAACTGATACCCGGAGATCTGTTTGCAGATACAGACAGATTAAAAGAAAAGCTGAACGATGTAGGCGGGCTGATCATAACACCGGATGTGGATCTTCTCACAGACAGATTTAATCAGAAAACCATCTGGAACGAAAAAGACGAGCAATTTCTGAAAAATTCATTTATTGCAGCTAACCTGGCCGCAAAGGATATTATCCACTCAGCATCCAATGGCGGGGGCCTTTTTGTAACCATAACCCGCCTTGACGGCTGTTTCGGTTTTTCCGGCCAGGGGGTACTCCATCCCCTTCAAGGAGGGCTCGCCGGTCTTGTTAAGACGGCTTCCATGGAATGGGAAAAGGTTTGCTGCCATGCGATCGATATAGCTCCAGCATGGAAAGATAATAAAGAAGCCGCTATTGCCGCAGCCAATGAAATCCTGAATCCTGGGCCGATTGAAGTCGGGCTTGATAAAAAATCAAGGTGTCTGCTGATGCTGGCTCCATCGCCCCCTCCGGAAGGAAAAATCCTGCTCAATGAAAAAGATGTGGTAATCGTAACGGGTGGTGCAAGAGGTGTGACGGCCGCCTGCTCATATACACTGGCAAAACATGCCAGACCAACCATTATCCTGATGGGCCGCTCTCCCCTTCCCGCTCCGGAGCCTCATTGGATTGAAGGGATAACGGATGAAGCGGCGATTAAAAAAGCAATTATTCAAAATGAATTTCCCGGGCAGAAAGTTACACCTGTGAAGGTTGGCAGTGTATTCAATAAATATATGGCAGGCCGTGAAATCATGAAAAACCTCTCCCGCTTGAAATCAACCGGAGCAACAGTTGAATACATATCTCTTGATGTAAGGAACGCGGACTTCGTCATATCCGTACTCGAAGAGATTCGCAAAAATTACGGCCCGATTCAAGGGCTGATTCATGGTGCCGGTGTTCTTGAAGATCGATTCATTGTCGATAAAACAATAGAACAGTTCAACAAGGTGTTCGATACCAAGGTCAAGGGGCTTCAAGTTCTGCTGGAAGCCACCAGAGAAGACAAATTGAAATATATTGTCCTTTTCTCATCTGTTGCGGCGAGAATGGGTAACAAAGGGCAGGTAGATTATGCAATGGCAAACGAGGTCTTGAACAAGATTGCCCAGCAGGAAGCTTTTTCCCGTAAAGACTGCCGGGTCATTTCCATAAACTGGGGGCCCTGGGACGGAGGCATGGTAACCTCATCATTGAAAAAAGAATTTTCGAATATGAATATTTCCCTGATTCCGATTAAAGCAGGTGCAATGAGCATGCTCTATGAAATGATGGGAGGAAAGGACAGTCCTGTTGAGGTGGTTATCGGAGCGACGATGGCCCCAAATCAGAAAAAAAATGTGGTCATAAACAAAAACCAGACTACTTCCGCTCCCTTTGAACAGGAAATTAATACCACAAACTATCCGATACTGAAATCGCACATTTTAGGAGGTAAGCCAGTTGTTCCCTTCGCCATTATGTCTGAGTGGTTCGGACATGCGGCAATAAGCTGGAATCCGAAATTGTCGCTGTTTGGTATCGATGACATGAGACTTCTTTCAGGAATCAAACTGGATGAAGAGAAAAGAAAGATTCGACTGATTCCCGGCAAGATCAAACAAAAAAATAAATTTCTTGAAGTCGATATTGAACTTGTGAATGGTATTCAGAACAGTACAAGAACGATCTATTCCAAAGCCAGAGCTATTTTATGCGACAAACCCTCTGCCCCCCCTGTCTTTGAAATATCCAGGCAAATAGCGGAAACAACCTATTCCAAAACCATTGAAGATGCATATAAAAATGTTCTTTTCCACGGAGATATGCTCCGGGGCATTCAAAAAATTGAAGGGTATTCAGCAAAGGGAATGATTGCTGAACTGATTTCCGCACCAAAACCGAAAAAATGGCTTACGAATCCATATCGTGACAGATGGCTGGGAGATCCTCTTGTAATGGATGCCGCCCATCAAATGGCAATACTCTGGTGTCATGAAATTACAGGGCTTGTATCCCTTCCGAGCTATAGTGCAGCCTACCGGCAGTATCAGAAAAAATTCCCGGAAAATGGTGTTAAAGCGGTTCTCGAGGTCAGCGAACTCACGGATCATAAAATGACAGGAAATTTCACATTCCTCGGCAAAAACAAAAATGTGGTGGCAACAATTACCGGATATGAAGCCATTATGGATGCTTCACTGATTAAGGCATTCAAAAACGCATAGACTTATTGTCAGGGATAACATTAAAAAAATTTCAGAGGGAAATGAAAAAATACACACCCATTGCTGTTGTCGGGATGGCCGGAATATTACCCGGAGCTTCAAACATAGAAAGATTCTGGCAAAATATCATCAATAAAGTAAATGCCATTTCAAGGGTTCCGGAGGGACGATGGATTCTTGAGCCTGAAGCGATCTATGCGCCCGGATATGAAACCGATAAGGCATGTTCCCTGTATGCCGGATTGATTGATAATTTCAAGTATGACCCGGAAGGTATTGATCTTGACCCGGATATGATGGAAAGCCTTGATCCCCTATACCGGATTGTTCTCTCAGCCGGCAGGGATGCATTACAGGAGTGCCGGATTTCAAGCATAGATAAAAAACGTACCGGTGTGATTCTTGCCGCAATTGCTCTGCCGACAGACGCATCATCCATGATAACAAGAGCTATATTGGGACGATCCTTTGAATCAAGGCTGTTTGAAGAACTAAAAAAAAAACATCTTATCAAAGATTTTGAACCGGATCATTTTAACCTTTCGAGTTATCACAGTCTCTCATCCCGTGTAACCAGTCTTCCTGGAGCGATTTTGGCAAAAGGTCTCGGACTTGGCGGCGGCAGCTATACTCTGGATGCAGCATGTTCATCATCACTTTATGCCGTTAAGCTGGCCTGTGATGAACTCAATGCGAAACGAACTGATATCATGCTGGCAGGCGGAGTTTCCCGTCCGGAATGTCTTTACACGCAGGTTGGATTCACACAACTGCAAGCCCTGTCTCCCACCGGAAGATGCGCCCCTTTTGATAAAACTGCTGATGGCCTTGTTGTTGGAGAAGGAGCCGGTATCCTTGTCTTAAAAAGGCTTGAAGATGCCCTGCGGGATAAAAACGACATCCTGGGATTGATTCACGGTATAGGCCTTTCAAACGACATTGGCGGAAACCTTCTGGCGCCTGACAGTGAAGGTCAGGTCAGAGCAATGAAAGGTGCTTATAAAAATTCAGGATGGAACCCGCATGAAGTTGAACTGATTGAATGCCACGGAGCCGGGACACCGGTAGGCGACGGAATTGAACTGGCAAGCCTCAGATCTCTCTGGGGAGAGTCCGGCTGGGAAAAAGAACAATGCGCCATTGGCTCCATAAAATCCATGACCGGACATCTTCTCACAGGAGCGGGGGCCGCCGGCATGATTAAAGTGCTGCTTGCACTTAAACACAAAGTGCTTCCCCCCTCTCTCAATTTCTCAAGCCCTTCCGACAAGAGTGCACTGATTGACAGCCCCTTCCGGGTTCAGACCGATACAGAAGAATGGGCGCGAAAAGATAAAAAACCGTTAAAAGCAGCTGTAAGCGCATTTGGTTTTGGCGGCATCAATGCCCATCTGCTTTTTGAAGAGTGGAATCCGGAACTATTCAACCCGGAAAGCTATATTCGCACCTCAATGGCGGCAGCCGTCTCCGATAGAGAACATCATCATGCACCAGCGGTTTTAAATGAAAGGACCGGGGATGAAAAGCTACAGCCCGTTGCCGTTATTGGAATGGACGCCCTGTTCGGAGAATCGGATTCTTTAGAAAAATTTCAAAGAACGATTCTAAACGGGAAAAACATATTTAACAAAAGACCCGTAAACAGATGGCGTGGGAGTGATGAAACAGCAGATCAACTGCTTGAAACATCTATCTGTTCCGGCTCTTTCGTGGAAGAGCTTTCGGTTTTCATCGGCGAGTTTCATATACAGCCTAATGAAATTCCGGATATGCTGCCCCAGCATCTTCTCATGCTGAAAGTTGTGTCAAATGCCATGACGGATGCAGGCCTTCCTCACCGTAAGGACCGTCCAAAAATGGGCCTTACCATTGGAATGGAGTTTGACCCGGAAGCGACGGATTTTCATCTTCGCTGGAACCTTCATAATGAAGTAAAAAAGTGGAAAAAAAAATACAATCTTAATTTAAGTGATAAAGAGACGGCGCACTGGCTTGAATCCGTCAGAGATGCCTCAGGCCCTCCCCTTACATCAGCCCGAACCGTAGGTGCTCTCGGCGGAATCATTGCCAGCAGGATCGCAAAAGAATTTCGATTTGGAGGCCCCAGTTTCGTTGTCTCCTGCGAAGCTTCATCCGGCATTAAAGCCCTTGAAATAGGCGTTCGCTCTCTTCAGCTTTCGGAGACCGATACCTTTCTTGTGGGTGCTGTCGACCTTCCTGCCGATGTTCGCAGCATGGTGACATTAGACAAAATCAGGCCCTTTTCCCGTGGCGAAATCTGTCATCCGTTTGACGTAAAAGCAGATGGAACGCTTCCCGGAGAAGGAGCTGCTGCAGTTGTATTAAAACGGCTGGATCATGCCATTTCCGATGGCGACAGAATTTATTCGATAATTAGAGGCATCGGCAATGCCAGCAGTCAGGAAGATGAAACTCCGATGCCTTCTTCGGAAGCGTATCAGCTTTCTCTGGAGCGAGCTTTCAAAGATGCATCCATTCCGGAGAATTCTATCAGCTATATCGAAACGCATGGCAGCGGAGACAGGTTTGAAGATGATCTGGAAGCTGACGCCCTAAATTCTTTTTTTAATTCCCATAGCAGCCATTCGTACAGTTTAACCGACATCAACTCCATAGCCATTGGATCTGTCAAAGCAAATATCGGTCATACCGGTGCAGCTGCAGGACTGGCTTCTTTTGTAAAAACCAGCCTCTGTCTTTATCATGAGATTATTCCTCCGTTATCCGGTTTTATATCCCCTAAATCCGACAAATGGGAAAAAGGACTGTTTCATTTTCCTATTTTCCCGCACTTCTGGATGAGAAACCGTAAGGATGGTGCAAGGAGGGCATGTGTTGCCTCCATGACAACTGACGGCAACTGCAGTCATATACTTTTAGAAGGTTTTGACTACCTGACGGATATCTTAAACAAAGACCTTCTTCAAAAAATTGAGTGGGAAAGAAAAAGGCCGCTTGGCCTGAAATCGGCAGGACTATTCATTGTAGAAGCAGATCAAAAAGAAGAACTGATTGAAAATCTTGACAACCTGTATCAGTTTGTTCGCAAATACTCCGACAAAGAGGAGAATATGGAAATGGCGGCCCGCACATGGTACGCCGGAAATCCCCTGGATCCCTCAAAAAGCCATTCAGTTTCTTTGATTGCTGAAAACAGCTTCAATCTGGGAAAATGGATTAAGGAGGCCAAAAAAGCAATTCTTTCCGATACGGAAAGAAAAATAAATGGTTCCTTTGGTATAAAATACAATCCAAAACCCATAGGAAATTCAAGTGATATTGCCTTTGTCTTTCCCGGATCAGGCAATCACTATGTGGGAATGGGCAGAGAGATCGGCACAACATGGCCTGAAACATTGCGTAAAATGGATGCCGAAACCATGAGGCTTCGAACCCAGCTCATACCGGACCGATATGTTCCCTGCCGATCTTCATGGAATCCCGGATGGGAGGCCGAAGCACACAAAGATCTTATTTCAGATCCTCTTAACATGATCTTTGGGCAGGTAGCTCACGGCAGTGTCATTTCAAATCTGATCCGGGAAATGGCTCTGGAACCTTCGGCTGCAATCGGTTACAGCCTGGGAGAATCTGCCGGTTATTTTGCACTGGGTGCCTGGCCTGAACGAGGCAGCATGCTGGAGAGACTTGAAGACTCAAACCTTTTTCGTACTGAATTGGCTGGCCCCTGTAATGCAGCACGCAAGGTATGGAAGATTCCGGCTACTGAAGAGGTAAACTGGTGCGCTGCAACTATCAACCGGGATGCCGGCCGTGTGAAACAAGTATTACGAAAATTTCCGGCTGCATATCTTCTCATCGTCAATACCCAAAACGAATGCGTGATCGGCGGACGCCGATCACAGGTGGAAGCCGCCATCAAAAGACTTGACTGTGAGGCTTTTTTTCTGGAAGGTGTTGTTACCGTTCACTGTGATACTGCTGTTCCGGTAAAAGAGGCATACAGAGAGCTGCATATTTTTCCGACACATCCTCCTGATGGAGTCCGGTTCTACAGTTGCTCCTTTGAAAAAGCGCCCGAAAAAATCACATCAAAATCCACGTCAACTTCCATACTCAATCAGGCGCTTTTTGGTTTTGATTTTACGGCAACCATTCGGCAGGCCTATAAAGACGGCATAAAAATTTTTCTGGAGATGGGCCCCCACTCATCCTGCTCCCGAATGATCGATTCTATTTTAGAGGATCAACCGCATTTTGCATTATCCGCATGTTTAAAAGGAGAGGACAATTATATCACCATACTCAAATTCCTGGGTTCTCTCATTGCAGAAAGGGTCACCCTAAATCTTGACAAACTTTATGGTGAACATACCTATCCCAAAAAGATATTTACAAAAGATATTCAAAGAACCGGCCGACAAATCACAATGCACACAGGCGGAAAACCATCCAGACCGCCGCTGCCGAGAATCCTTTCCCGAGAGCCTGCGGCCCAAACACCGCACCCGGAAACCTTCAGAGAAGTTCAGACAGTGTCATACGATTTGAAGACCGCAATGCCTCCCGCGGATTCCGGAATAGAATCAGAACACCCTTATGCAGAAATATTTGGCACGGTGAGAGAAAGTATTGCCGCAACGTCGGAAGCACATAATGAATTCCTTTCATTTTCCAACCAACTCAACAAAGCGTTTACCCAGGCTGTTGATTTCCAGACCAGTCTTCTTGAACAAGTGGTTTCATCAAATGACAGGACCGCTCTCACAGAATTTCAAAATTTGA
>JAQYVL010000051.1 GCA_030145525.1 Desulfobacterales bacterium | reverse complement strand
AATATTCATTTGGCCCACGAAGGTAAGGTTTTCCAAACCCTTAAGGCTCGTCAGGCCAGCGTTTCCGATAATTCCTAAATCACCACCCACGGAGGTGACATTCTCCAGGCCCTCAAGGTTGGTCAGGTCAGCGTTTCCTCTAATTTCTAAATCACCACCCACGGAGGTGACATTCTCTAAGCCCTCAAGGTTGGTCAGGCCATCGTTTCCGGCAATTTCTAAATCACCACCCACGGAGGTAAGGCCCTCCAAACCCTCAAGGCTGGTTAGGATAGCATTGTCGGTAATTATAATTCTTCCGCCAACTGAGGCCAGACTCTCTATGCCCGTAAGACTCATCAGGGAATTTGATCTGATAGTTAAATCCCCAACTACTTTTGTATACCCTGACAAGGTGTCTAAATCACATTTGTTAGTAATCCAATAGGAAGATTTCAAAATGCCGTCGTCATTTCTTGAAGGCCCGGGATTTTCAAAATAACAATTATTAGGCCTGGTAGGGACACTCGAATCATCAGGACCGCTACGACTGCAGCCATGGCCAATAAAAGCGGTAAGGATTAAAATCAAAATAAATTTAAGAATATTTCGGTTAAAACTTGTTATTAAAGTTATGCCATTTCTCATTCGTAACCTTTTTTCTGAGCTTTCAATCTATATCTTAATTAAAATCCTATTCTGCCCTATATTGGCTTTGCTATATTTTCGTTCAGGCAACAGTTGTTAGCCTTCACAGCATTAAAGATAAATCTTGAATGTTCGTTTCATTTTCAGCACAATTGCTGATTTTTTAATTCTACTGACTGTAATTCTTTAATTAAATAATAAAATTTAATTTTCTTCAACATTTTTTTGACAATCAAAAAAAGCGTTAAGGAGAAAAATTTGATTCTATTTTTAGGCCAGCCCCAACCCCTGGAATTTATAGGTTTTGGGCTTAAAGAAGCTTATAAAAAACATGTCTCTTAACAATATTCATCCAGTTTAAGCTTTACATGAAATAACCAAGCGTTTAATAACTGTATCTGCCGAACTGATAGAGTTAAGGAAATAAAGACTTGTCAATGATTTGATATTCCGATCTCAGCAAATTTGTAGCGCTGAGAATCTGTGATTGTTTCCAGAAGTCACTATTCGTAACCGATGAATATTCTTGAGATATTATCATCAAAACATGAAATTCGTCATCAAAACTGAAACCTTTTTTTCATGTCCAAATCAAACCCATATAAAAACAACGTGTCCAAATATTTCCATTTTATGGACATGTTATTTCAATTTGCAATATCTGCTTTTCTAAACACCGCCTTAAAACGTGTCGATGTTTTTATAATATATCGACACGTTTTGTTTTCATGTCGCTGACATCGACAAGTTATGTTGAGAGGATATCAAACAGTTTTTCATTTAGATAAACGGCTCATTTTTTTGGCAAAATGGGGTACGAGGTGAAAAATGGCTTCCACCCCGGGATTTGGATAAGGATGGAAAAAAACCTTGTCATTAAAACGAAAACTTCTTTATCATATCCGCTGCAGTTGTGATAAAACAAAATGTAGTATTTTCATCAAGTTCAGAAATGGCTCCGCCTTTTCCTTTGAGAGTAATGGAATGCGTTGATGTTCCGTCGTTGACCAGAAGGTTGGTGGCGTAATATCCGTCTTCAGGAGGTTGGAAAACAACATCAATTGAACAGGAGCTGCCGCTGAGCTGTTCAGGGCAGGAATTTATATACCAGAATGCGTTGGATGGATTTGATGATAAGGATGCGGATATTGTTGCTGTTTCAGAATCTGAAATTTCAGCCGTAACCGTATAGGCTTCGCTCCTACCCACATCAAATGACCCAAAATCAATTGTTTCCGGATAGATACGAATGGTATTGAGCTTTTCATCGGATTCAATGCCTTCTCCCCTCAATAAAACAGATAGATTGCCGGGAAGTACGATCTGTCCGATTTCAACCCCTTTATCCAGAGGCGTGAAACGGATGATAATGGAACGGCCGGCATCCGGAGCCAGGACTCCTACCAAATCAACCGAAAAATTTGCGCTGTTTTGGACAGAAATAAGGTCATCTGTCTGAACATCACTTCCGGTATGATTAATGATTGTACCGGATACAATTTTTTCCTCCCCGGCAACTACAGATCCGAAATTAATATCAGCCGGGACAATTGTAATGATATAATCTGTTGCAAAAACCGGTTTGCTTATGATGACCGGAAGTAAAAGCAAAAGGAACAAAAATAATTTTTTCATCTTCATGTCCCCATCCTATGACCGACAGCGAAAGCGATACCAAACAGCTCGGAAGACTACTTCCAGGTTATTTTGGGAGCTTTGCGCTCCGGCAGCCTGAAATATTTAACCTTGGGATAGCCCAGCATCATCGGATAATGGTGAACGTGATTTTCAGGAAGTCCGACTGCTTTTTTCAGAGGCTCCCATGAAAGGAGAGCGTCCTGAAGCAGACCGGCCCAGCAGGTCCCCAAATCCGATGTCTGGGCGACCAGTTCTAAATAGGAGAGAGCCAGGCTGAGGTCCACCATTCCGTTAATCGATTTTTCAGGAGTCGATGCAATAACCAGAGCCGGAGCGTCCCGGAGAACGGCATCAAAACCGATATCCCACGCGGCAATAATAAGGGGGATATAAGGAAGACGGGCAGCTTTTTCAGGCAGCTTTTCCTGTACATCCTTCATCATGTCTACGGTATGCCCGGCGAGTTTTTTGATCTCATCCTTATCTGTAAAAACAGTCCATTCAACACTCTGGCTGTTGCTCCCTGTTGGCGCGTATCGGGCAACATCTATCAGTTTTTGAATGGTTTCTTTTTCTACAGGCTGATCTTTAAAAAATCTGATGGAACGCCGCGACCGCAGAAACTGAACAGCCTGCTCCGTATCGACTACCAGTTCCTTTTGAATCTCCGGACAATCCGTGACAGGGACGTTTTCATGACTCAGCGCTCCGTGAGGGCATACAGCAACACAATGCCCGCATATCAGGCATGCCTCTTCAGCGCCGGCAACTATTTCCGGATATCCGTTTTCCGTGCCCAGGTGAATGATAGACAGCGGACACTCACCTGCACAAATTCCATCCTTTTTGCATTTTTCCTGATCGATCTGCAGTACTCCCATAATAACACCTCTTTTTTTCCTAAAGTGAGCGTTTCAAATTTTAAGAATATGGAAATTAGAAATATTTTCAGAGGATTTTATCCATTTGAATTCTTAAAATTTAAAACCCGCAGGGATTGCCGATCTTACCGCATCTACTGCGTCAGACGACATGCCGCATAGATCACTATAGCGAAATACCATCTTCCTTGTAGCTACGGCAACACCGCCGAAGGCGGGCAACCTTGACAATCGCTCAAATTAGGCTTTAATAAGTTATTCCAATTTAAAAGTTTCTCCCATCATATACAATAAATCGTACTATTCAACAATAGAAACGGCTTCAAAATCTCCTCCTGGGCCAAATCTCTTTGTTGGGGCGAGAAGTTCAATCCTCGAAATATTTAGTATATTCCTGTGGCTGAACCCCTCGCCCCGCCTCAACCTTAGACTCAATTGAAGCTTTTGAAACCAATTCTAATAACATTTTATATGAGCTGTTGGTTCTCTCTTATCTTTTTCATCAGGCCGGAAAATCGCTTTCGCGGCTTGTCATTGTTCAAGGCAATCTGAAACGCTTTTCGGGCGCCGATGAGTATCACCAGCTTTTTTCCTCTTGTCATGGCCGTGTACAGCAGGTTTCGCTGAAGCATGATATAATGCTGCGTTATCAGAGGAACGATAATGGCCGGGTATTCCGACCCCTGGGATTTATGAACGGATATGGCATAGGCAAGGGAAAGTTCGTGCATTTCTTCCGGTTCATAAACCACTATCCTCCCCTCATAGTCAACCGTCACCTGATTGGTTTCCCGGTCAACGCCTGCAATCGTTCCGATATCGCCGTTAAAAACATCTTTAAGGTAGTTGTTTTTAAGATGCATGACCTTATCTCCGGTTTTATATATACCTCCCATGATTTCAGCCTGATCCGTATTCCGATTCAGTGCCTTTTGAAGCACCTGGTTCAGATTGATCGTGCCGGCCACTCCTTTGTGCATCGGGGTAAGCACCTGGATATCCTTTATCGGGTCAAAGTAAAACCGTTTTGGTATTGACTCAACGCAGAGCTTTACAATGGTTTCAACAATCGTATTTGGATCACTCTGGTTTATGAAATAGAACTCTGAAAGCTCGTTATCTGTATTTTTGGAGTTAAAATCCGGTGATTCTCCCCGTCTGACCATGTGGGCGTTTATGATGATAGGGCTTTCCTGCGCCTGCCGGAAGATTTCTGTAAGGTAGAAAACAGGGAGGGCTTCCGACCGAATGATATCGCTTAGCACATTTCCCGGTCCAACCGATGGAAGCTGAAAAACATCACCGACCAGAATCAGTTTGGATGTGACGGGAACAGCATTTAACAGGTGATACATCAGGACCGTATCCACCATGGATGCTTCATCTATGATAATTACATCTGCATCGATGGGATTGTTCCGGTTTACTTCAAAACAGGATTCCTTAAAATTGAACTTTAACAGACGATGGATCGTTTTTGCATCACGCTGCACAACTTCGGAAAGACGCTTTGCAGCACGACCTGTGGGAGCGGCAAGCGCAACCACTCTGCCCGTGGCTTCAAAAATAGCGTTCACGGATCGGATGAGGGTGGTCTTTCCGGTGCCAGGTCCTCCTGTGATAACGGCAGATCGATGGGCCAGAATCTGCTCAAGTACGTCAAGCTGTTCAGATGAAAGCTTTAAGGCAAGCTTCTTTAGAATTTCCTGTGTGAGCTGTTCCGGGTTCATCCCAGGAGATGCTGCCGGAACCGACAAAAGCGCTTTAAAACGGTTTGCTATGCCTTTTTCGGCAAGAAACAGCTCTTTTGAGTAAACCGCCCTTCCCTGTTCATCATCTCCGGTTTCTTCCGTTACAATGATACCGTGTTCCGCGAGGTTATCAATCGCGGTTTTTGTGTCTTCCGGTTCAATTCTGAAAGCCTGATGGCACTGGCCCAGAATCGTCTCCTCCGGGATAAAGGTATGCCCTTCGTTTGCAGCCTGCTCGATAAGGTGGTTAATGCAGGCCCTGACTCTTTTCGGGTCATCCGGGGAGACTCCCTCCTGCTGCGAGATGGTATCGGCAATAATAAATCCGACACCCGGAATGTCTTCGGCAAGGCGGAAGGGGTCAGTCTTCAGAATTTCAAATGCCTCTTCCCCATATTCTTTCAGAATTCTGCCGCTGTAGGAGCCCTTGATGCCTCTTGACTGCAGAAACTGCATCAGCTGCCGGATAACATGATGATCTTTCCAGGCAGTTTCGATAAGTTTCGCTTTTGTTTTTCCAATTCCATTTACCTCGGTGAGCCTTTCCGGGTTTTTTTCTATAATTTCAAGTGTATCCGATCCGAACAGGCTGACGAGGCGGCCGGCAATCAGGGGGCCGATGCCTTTAATTATGCCGGTTTCAAGATATTTTTTTATCCCGTCAACCGTTTCCGGAAGGGTCACCTCAAAGGTGTTTATTTTAAATTGCTGGCCGTACTTGGGGTGAGTTTCCCAGTTACCACTGAGCCTGAGAGTTTGACCGGGTGAGATGCCGGCCATGAATCCCACAACCGTAATCATGTTTTTCGGCTTTTCTGTGGAAAGGCGTGCAATGGTGTAGTGATTTTCTTCGTTCTTATATGTAATCCGTTCCAGATGTCCTTCTATTTTAATCATAAGCATCAACTATATATCATTATATCATTTCGTGAACCAGGGTGATCCTTCTCTCACGAAAGGTGTTTTTCCGTCAGGATCCATTTTACCGCGCTAAGTAAATCATCCGCAATATGATCGGGATAAATATTTTCCTGTAAAAGCGTTTCCGCAGCTTGCCGCCCGTTACCCGTTTTTGCGAGAATTGCAGTTCCGCATCCGGCATTCCTTGCGCACAGGATGTCTTTAGCGCTGTCTCCCACCATAACCGATTCGGAGATATCTATTTCATATTTTTTCCGTGCCTTCTGAATAAGTCCCGGGAGCGGCTTGCGGCAGGTACACCCTTCTTCCGGTGTGTGCGGGCAATAGAAAATGTCGGTGATCTTTCCGCCGCTTGATTCGATTTCCGAATTCATCATCAAAAAAATATGCTTGAGCACGTTTTGAGGAACCATTCCGCGGTTGATGATGGACTGGTTTGTAATCAGGATCACATCAAATTTTTTTTCATTAAGAATTCTCAGGGCTTCAAGGCTTCCCGGGATAAACATGAATTCATCCCAGCTTTTAATATAAAGAGGAGAGTCGACATTGATCACGCCGTCCCGATCCAGAAAAATGGTTTTATTCAGTTTTTTTTTCATGGCCCACTCTATTCGGCGACGATAAACGCATCCTGAAATCACGCATCTCCGAGAATTTTTTAATCCTTTAAAATCTTTTGGATGGAAGAATAATTACCAAACCT
>JAQYVL010000050.1 GCA_030145525.1 Desulfobacterales bacterium | reverse complement strand
TTGTCTGTACAGCCAATACATTATTGCGATTGGAAAAAGGTCCATTCTGCGACAGCCGTTATTATACTGATGCGTGTAAGGCGGAAGAAGGTTGCGATGAAAGGTAAACCGGAGAAACTCGTCATCAAAGCCAAGTGTGTTATAACCCAGGCTTATCGTACCAGGTTCATTTATCAGTTTGTGGATTTTTGCGGCCGCTTCAAATTCGCATATTCCGGACATCGCATCCGAAACAGAGATGCGATGGGTGATAATCGCATGTGGTGAAATGATGACATCAGGCCGGAGCTTTACCAGGAAGTTATATCTCTCGATTTCATTCAACAGCATATCGGTTCGAATCGCAGCGAATTGAATAATCTGATCAAAAGCCTTGTTCAGACCGCTTGTCTCAATATCGTAAAACAGGTAGCTGTTCATCTGATCCTCAATTTTTGTCAGTTTTTTTTAAAGGCCGGACTGAAGCGTTCATACCGTATAAGAAAAAATATTTCAATGAATAGCTGTTTTGAAGATCCGCGCAATTTTCATAATTTGTAAAGGCCGGGATTTGACCTTGCAGTCTTTGTAATTGGTTTGTATTGATCAAACGCTTTTCAATACCGAAAAGAAATGAGATATGCTGCCGCCTAACACAAATAAATGCCAAACGGTGTGATGGTAGGGCAGTTTTTTCCATGAATAAAAAATGACACCTGCAGTATAGAGTACACCGCCAATAATCAAAAGCGAGATGCTTGCCGGCGGAAGTGTGCGCGTTAATCCCTGCATTGCAATCAAGCCAAACCATCCCATAAAAAGATAGAGTCCGACCGATAGTTTTTGTATCCGCTGGATGCAAAATAATTTTATCACAATGCCGGTTGCAGCCAATGTCCATATCACCCCAAAAAGGCTCCAACCCAAAGAGCCTCTCAGATGAACCAGCAGAAAGGGAGTATAGGTTCCCGCAATCAGAAGAAAAATAGCGGAATGGTCAAATTTTTTCAACCCGCTCTTTAATAAAGGGTTTGAGATGCTGTGGTAAAGCGTTGAAGCTGAATATAGGATGATAAGGGTGCTGCCAAAGATTGAAAAGCTGACGATATGCCACACATCACCATGAAATGAGGCCGTAATGATCAAAACGACAAGTCCGGCAACACTTAAAAGCACACCGAATCCATGGGTGATGCCGTTGGCAATTTCTTCACTATCAGTATATTGATTTAATGGAGCATTCTTTTGCTTCGACATATTATCTTTCTTTCATTGATGACCGTTTAAAAACTACCTATCCCGTGTAAAACAGCAAATCGCTATTTAGTATTATAGGCTCTGAATTTCCAATGATAATTTGATTTTTACAAAAATTTTACTTTTTGTAGGGGGGCTTATCTAAAGTTTCGTAGTTAAAAAACGGTTTTGGCTAAGTAGGTGATTCTATATAAACCCTAACGACACCATCACCTGCCGAGGTATGAGGTCAGGTGAATGGACTGATTGGAATACATTATTCCAATTGTAAGATCAGATCTAAATTTTTACACATAATTCCATTTCGGTTAAATCGTAAAACCACTCTGAAGGAACATGCATTTTCAGGATGAAGTGCAGAGGTGGGTTCAAGGCTATCAGAGAGCCTTCTCGGCATCAGAGGTACTGTTCTTTTCTCCGGTATTTAGAAAAGGGCTTCCACTTTTCCATATGCATCATCGACGAGTTTTTTATACTCTGCACGCCCTGTTTTACATGCCTCGATCCAATCTTGAATCGCTTTTTTCCCCTCTGCCGGCAGCCAGGTCGACTGCTCCAGAAGTGAGTTTGACATTGTTTCGGTCTGATCCTGTATCATTACCAAGGCATTAAATGCGTTGGTGAAAGAGGATTTATTAAAATCGAGCATTTGTTTAAAGATCTGTTTCTGATCCATTTGCCTGCCTCCTTTTACGGTCATATCGAAAAGTCCGCGTTTGATGGTTTTTTAGAATAAAGCTCCAGAAACAGTTTTTACTGATGAAAACCTAAATTGGGCGATTGTTGAGGTTGCCGTAGCTACAAGAAAGATGACATTTCGTTATAGTGTTCTATGCGGTATGTCATCTGACGCAGTAGATGCGGTAAGATCGGCAATCCCTGCGGGTTTCAGATTTTAAGAATTCAAATGGATAGAATCATCTGAAAATATTTATAAATTCAACATTCTTAAAATTTGAAACGCCCACTTTAGGGAAAAGTTACTGGAGCTATATTCATCCGATACGAAAAAAAACCTGACATTATCGTTTTTACCTTTCTATGCCTTGTTGGTCGCGCCAAGAACTCCTTCAAGCTGCTGAAAACCGGCATTCACTGCATCTTTATAATTCTCACGCCCCTTTTTGTAAGACTCGGTCCACTCTCCAAGTGCATTTTTCCCATCTTCGGGGACCAGGTTTGCATTTTCCAGGGCAGCGTTGCAGGCTCTTTCTGCATTATCCTGTAGCACAACCAGTGCGTTAAATACATTATTAAATGCGTTTTTATTGAAATCAAGTGCTTGTTTGATTAATTTTTTCTGATCCATTTTTACACCTCCCTGTTATCATCCTAATGAAAGATAATTTTCATGTAAGATATATCCATTATTTTTTCTTGGATTTTTTCACGGTTACTTTTTCCGTCTGTGAAAACATCCCCTCAAGAAGGGCATGATTTTCTTCAACCGCTTTTTTGACAGCAGCTTGCCCTCGCTTGTATTCATCAACCCACTCGTTTATAACCCGCTGCCCTTCAGCGGCAACTTTGTTTCCTTGCTCCAAAATTGCACGGGTTGCTCTTTCAGTCTGGTCCTGTGCAAGTGACAGGACTTTCCAGGTGTTTTCCATCGCAGTCCGGTTTATGCCTATTATCTGTTGAGCAAATGCAATATTTTCCATGACGCACCTCCAATTTATTTGTCGTTAATTGTTTAAGTTGCCTTTATGACAAATATAGGCTTGAATTTGAACGTGTCAAGGGAAAAATATTGCAGCGCACAATTTTTTTTAAATCATTTTGAATTTGTTGATTTTTTATGGTAAAAAAATTAAAAGAAGTGACTTGGGTAAAATTGAGGCTTATTGTGAATTAGAGGGTTTTGTTTTATTCGTTCAACGTTGACAGTCTCGTAAAAAGTCAAAACCTTGATGGCAAAGAAAAAAGTTCAAGTTCAAGGCGCGCAAATCTCGAGGAGTACTGTGTAGCGTAGCGCAGCGGTAGCCGAAGGCGTGCGTAGTTAGCCTACACCGCAGTGACGAGGGATGAAGCGCAACATAGAAATTGGACTTTTTACGAAGCCATCAACGTTGAAAAGCAGAATCATCAGTCAATAAAGGAGAACTATCAATGCCTGAAGCCATATTGTTGAAAAAGTATACCAACCGCCGGCTGTATGATACGGAAAAAAGCAGGTATGTGACCCTTGATCAGGTGGCTGATATGCTTAAGTCCGGCCGCCAGGTTGAAATTGTGGATGCGAAAACAAAAGAGGATGTTACTGCTTTTATCCTCACCCAGATTTTACTCGAAGAAGCAAAGAAGAAGAATATTCTGCTGCCGGTACCGGTCCTCCACCTGATTATTCAATATGGCAATAACATTCTCAGTGAATTTTTTGAGAACTATCTTCAAAAGACGATCCAGAATTATCTTGAACATAAAAAGGCTTTTGATAATCAGATTAAAAAATGGCTGGACCTTGGAACGGATTTATCCAGGATGATGCCAAAAACAATGGGAGATCAGCCGAACTTCGGTGATTTCATGAAGTTGTTTAATAATCCCCTGGGAAATATGCCAAACAAACCTTCACCTGATGGTAAATCTCATCATTCCGATGTTCCTGATGAAGATGAGAAATGAGCGCAGCAAAGTGTCATTCCCGGGCGCCAAGCCAAAAATTTTATAATATAAACAAGTGTATGTAGAATTTTTATCAATTCGCTACCGGATATTCTCTCGGGAGCTGTTCTCTTAATCATTGTATATTCTGCACAAATCCCCAAAAATGGAGGGAAGCCTTTCATGTGTTTCCACCGGTTTAGAAGTTAAAATATATTAATATAAATCAGTATGATAAGCTCTTTTTACCCATAAAATATTGACAGGTTATCATACAGCAATTATCTTTGTTGCAGAGCAAAAAAGAAATCTGCGAAGCTATTTGTTGATATCGGAGGAAGAAACATGAGCCCATTGAACCAAAAAACGAATCCATTTATTCGAACAAATTTCCTGGAAACAGTTTACGATTACATGTTGGATGCCGGTCAACGGTCCGTGCTTTATCTGGATGCGCTGAATAAGAGGGGAAATAATTATTTCAGGCATATCGAGTTGGGAAAACCGCCTGTATTGACATTCGATTACGAAATTATCAAGGACGGTCGGACACTGGACCGGCCTGTCCATTTTTCTCTTACACGCATCCGTGATCGGCGTTTTGCCGATTCTGAACAAGAGCGATCGAAGCATGAAAAAAGACATAATTCTGTTGGGTTACATCCTCATGACCCCAAAAAGCGTCCGATAATTATCAGTGATCCGCGGGCGGGTCACGGCCCGGGCATCGGAGGTACCAAACGTGATTCGGAAATTGGAATGGCATTGAATGAAGGTCATCCAGTCTATTTTATTTTATTTGATGCGAATCCTGTTCCAGGTCAAACATTCGCCGATGTCCATCGTGCTCACACTATGTTTATTGAAACGGTTATCAAGCGACACCCTGAAGCGGCAAAGCCGAGCCTTATCGGAAATTGCCAGGCAGGATGGGCAGCAGCACTAATCGGAGCGGATAGACCGGATATCACAGGGCCAATGGTTTTCAACGGGTCTCCCTTATCTTACTGGGCCGGTGTGGATGGAAAAAATCCAATGAGATATCGCGGCGGCCTTTTCGGAGGAGTCTGGCTGACCTCACTGTGGAGTGATCTTGGAAATGGTATTTTTGACGGGGCAAACCTCGTGGCCGGGTTTGAAGATCTCAATCCGGCAAATACAATCTGGGACAAGAACTACCACTTGTATGCAAATGTCGATACAGAAGAAAAAAGATATCTTGATTTTGAGAAATGGTGGAATGGTTTTTTTATGCTGACCCGGGAAGAGATTCACTATATTGTTGACAACCTGTTTGTCGGGAACAAACTGGAAAAGGGGCTTCTTGATCTGGATGGAAAAAAAATAGATCTGAAAAATTTGAAAGCCCCGGTACTGGTATTCGCTTCCAGCGGAGATAATATTACTCCGCCTCAGCAGGCCTTGAACTGGATAGCCAAGGTTTGGGGTTCAGTGGAAGAAATAAAGAAAAATCAGCAGGTAATTGTTTATCTTTTGCACGATACCATTGGACACCTTGGAATTTTTGTATCCGGTAAAATTTCGAAGAAAGAACATAAAGAGATTATCGCCAGCATCGATTTGGTTGAATATCTGTCGCCGGGACTATACGAAATGGTTATCAATGAAAAGGAGGAACCGGGCAATCACAGTGTTCGGTTTGAGGAGCGGAGCATTGAGGACATTTTGGCACTCGATGACGGTTTGCTTGACGAAGATGATTTCCATACTGTGGCAGCCCTATCCAAATTCAACGACCGGTTGTACCGGGCTTTTGTCAGCCCCTGGGTAAGGATGGCAGTAAATGAATGGTCGGCGGATTTGATTAGAAATCTTCACCCGCTTCGCGTGTCCTGCTATTCATTCTCTGATGCAAATCCCTGGATGATGCCGCTTAAGTTTTTAACGCCTGTGGTAAAGAAAACTCGCAAACCGGTATCTGAAAATAATCCGCTGGTTGAGATGGAAAAAAGTTTTTCAAAAGTAATTTCCGATTCTTTGAATCTGTATCGGGATATTCGAGATCAAACTCAGGAATTCTGGTTTAAGTCCATATTTGGAAATCCGTGGATGCTTTCGTATTTCAAAGAACAGGCTGCTGACGAAAATGGAAAAGAATATGTTTGCGAAGAAAGCTGGCTGGAAGAAATTGATAAAGGAGGGTTTGCCGAAGGGGTTGTTCGAATTATGTTGCTAATGGCTCATTCAGATGAAGGTCTTCAGCGAAGTGTATTGAAAACATATGATGAAGTTATTGCAGCGGACAACCGGTTGAGGGTTTTAAAAGAAGAAGACTTTAAACAGATTATACGGCAGCAGTCCTGTATCCTGGGAGCGGATGAGGAAAAGGCGTTAAAAGCACTTTCAACGATGATTCCAAAGAAAAAAGATCGATCCGATGCAATGGCAATAGCCGAGCGTATTGCTTTGGCGGATCATGAAATAGATAAAGAGGAAAAAAAGCTGTTGGGGCGTATAAGAAAAGCATTGGATATGTAGAATCCGGCTCAAAAATGCCATATCGCCCAATTTCTTCGTCAGAACAGAGAAGGTAATCCTCGAAATATTTTCATATATTCCTCCGGTTGCCTTCTCTGCTCTTTCTTGAACTTGAACAATATTGGTATTTTTGAGATGCTTTCTATTTAAAATTAAACGAAAAAATAATGGCCAGGGACTCGGTCATTGCTGCATTGATGTGAAGTTCTTTTATAATAAGGCGTTGGGCATATAGCAGACACCGCTTTCGGGCAAATCCAGCCTTTTTGTAACATAGCAGCCGGGGGCATCCTCCAATTTTCCGTTTTTGCCTTCGCCTATAATGCGGGCCGGGATCTTGTCTCCGGCATAAGTTTTATTCCAGTCCAGCCAATCCAGCCACCATGAAGTTTCATGATATTTGGATCCGTTTAACCATTCTTCAGCCGATTCAGGCAGTTCTTCATTTGTCCAGTGGCCGTATTTTTTTTTGTGCGGTGGATTTACGATTCCGGCCACATGGCCTGATGCACCCAAAACGAACCGGACCGGACCGGAATGTAGCCTGGTGCCATAATAGGTGGATTGCCACCTGGAAATATGATCTTCCCGGGTAGAGATAAAATAGACCGGTATAGTAATTTTTGAAAGATCGATGGGGATCCTGTTCAGCTGAATACCGCCAGGCTTTCTCAGCAGATTTTTAAGATACATGTTACGAAGGTAGAAGCTGTGCATTTTTGCCGGAAGATTAGTGGCATCGGAGTTCCAGAATAGAATATCAAAGGCAACAGGGCTGACTCCTTTCATATAATTATTGATAATATAGGACCATACCAGATCATTGGCCCGGAGCATGCTGAAGCTGTTCGACATGGCGCAGCCATCCATATATCCCTGTTCATTCATTTTTTTCTCAAACGCACTAATTTGCTTTTCATCTATGAAGACCCCGATATCTCCGGGATCGGAAAAGTCTAATAGAGAGGCCATATAAGTATTTGAGGCAATTCGGCCGCCTTCACCTTTTGAAGTAAGATAGGCCGTAGTGCATGCAAGTAGCGTCCCCCCCATACAGTAGCCGATAACATTTACCGATTTTTGAGAAGTAACGCGTTCGATCGCTTCCAGTGCAGTGACCGGTCCTTCCAGCATATAGTCCTCTAAATTTTTGTTCATCAGGGTTTCATCCGGATTCACCCAGGAAATCATAAAAACCGTATATCCCTGGTCGGTCATCCACTTGACCATGGAATTTTTCTCGGTTAGATCGAGGATATAGTATTTGTTTATCCAGGGCGGGATAATCAGCAGGGGCCGCTCAAACACTTCGTCTGTTGTGGGTTTATATTGAATCAGCTGCATAAGATCGTTTTGAAAAATAATTTTGCCCGGTGTAACCGCCAGATTTTTTCCGATTTCAAATGCATCCAGATCAGTCATTTTAATTTGTAACTGGCATGGGCCCCGGTCAAGATCATCCAGCAGATTGTTCAGCCCTTTCAAAAGATTTTCTCCCCGACTTTCAATCGTTAATTTCAGGAGTTCCGGGTTGGTCATGATAAAATTTGTCGGAGAGATGGCATCAAGATACTGGTTGGTATAAAATTCAATCCTTTGTCTGGTCTTTTCATCCAGGCCATGAATATTATGAATTGTGTTTCGAATCGCGCGGGCGGTTAACAGATAACTCTGCTTGATAAAGCTGAACATGGGATTCGATTCCCAGGCTTCGTCCCGAAATCGTTTGTCAGAGGTATCGGTTTCATCTGACGGTTTTGCAGGCAGTCCCCACAATTGAGATGTGCTTTTCTGAATGAGCCCCCAGTAATCCTGCCAGTAGGACATTTGGGAGTCAAACAGTTTTGTCGGATTGGCCATGAGCTTGGCTGTCAACTCCTGAAAGCTATCAGTGATTACTTTGGTCTCTGCCTGATCAATTTCTTTGAACTGCTTATTCTTCTCCATAAATTTTTCCACAACCTGCCGGCTTTTTTTGTTCACCTCGCTCATTATTTTAGACAGTTCGTTCATATCAAACGGTTTGGTTTCAGAATGATTTTTTTCTGTCATAAGAGGTTCTCCTTTCCGGACCGGGCGGTTTTTATGTTTAACTACGTTCCATTTGCCCCGGCCCCAATTCTGATCTTCCAGCACGAAATGTGTGGAAGGAGCCTGTGAGAAAATATTTTTTGATCTTTCAGATATCAAGCTGGTACATTTATTTGTGTTGTTCACCATATCATAAGGTTTATTTTTCGTAAATCAACAGTCACAAAACAGTCTGTAAACCAGATAAACCGAAAAACAGCAATATGACACAAGCCCGAGTATGAGCCGAAAAGATAGCCCTTGGATAAATATAAAATTTTGAATGCAGAATCCTTCCCGCAACGATGGGGTTGAGCTTAAATGGTTGTTTTGAAAACAGTTCTATGGTATTATTCCCAATGTACAGGGTTGTAAAAATTTCAGTATAAAGTTCTCAGAAAATATTTTGGCAGCAAATTTCGTGTTGATGATCAGGCCCATCGTTATGGAATAAACGGAACATATCGCCATGAAACAAATTTTAAAAAAACTTCCCTTGTTATTGTTTTTTCTTTTTCTTGCCGGAAAACAGCAAAATGCTTTTGCAAAAGGAAAGTGGTTTTTCAGCATCTATGGCGGGCAGTTTTCCGCTCATGATTTTATAGAGGTGGCACAGGGGGAAACGAATTTTAAATGTTCCTATATGGCCGCTCTGGTAATCGGAAAAGAGCTCTGGAAATACCATGACTACCTGAACCTGGAAGTAGAAGGTCAATTTGTGAAGCATTGGGGAAAAGAGAGATATTCCTGCTCCTGTCCGGCATGCAGCGATCCCGGATCTGACTGGGCGGAAGGGCAATCCTATTCCAACCAAAATACGGGAAAACATGAGCATGAAGAATACAATGCAGTTCTGGTGCTCAGATGGGTAAAATTCCCCTGGAATCAGTATCTCAATACGAGCCTGGCATTAGGAGACGGCCTCTCATATGCAACAAAATTGCCGCCTGTGGAAATGGATCAGCATGCGATAAATCATGGAGATGAGTATAAAGTTTCTAAACTCCTTAACTATTTGATGCTTGAACTCTCATTTTCGATTCCCAGATTTTCTTCGTACAGTACATTTGCAAGAATCCATCACAGATCCGGAATATTTGGTTTTTTCAATGGCGTGAAGGGTGGATCTAATTTTGTTACAGGTGGAATTCGAACCGTTTTTTAAACCATACAGATACTTCTCCACAGTTGAGTATCGCACTGGGTATCCATACCGCAGAAAGTTTAAGCTGCGTATTCTATCGCATGAAACAGACCATAACTTCACACCACGATATTGGCCTGGGCATGAATAATTATGATGACAACAAGATTGGGAAGTGTTAGATACCGATTGGTTATTATGACCCTGAACCTGCTCGGCTTTTTAATTGTTAAGAGTGATCATATCATGGAAAAATATCAAGAGGAGGGCTTAAATGGATAAGATTCGCGTTTTTAAACTCAACCTGATTTTATTGGTGGCACTTGCTTTTTTTATAAATGGCTGCGCCTCTTTCAAACAAAATATGATGGTCAAAACCGCCAAAATGATGAGAGGTTTTGGCAAAAAAGCTGTGAATCGCTACCCTGATGTGGAGCAGCTCCGTCAAGCCATGCCGGTTATGATCGTGCAGTCGGATATGTTTCTTGAAATGGCTCCGGATGATCCGGAACTTCTGTTAGCGGCGGCAGAGCTGAACGGCGGCTATGCAATGTTTCTCAGAAAAACGGATAAAGAGAGGGCTGTAAAATATTATAAAAAATCCAGAGATTATTCTCTGCGGATACTGAAACAGAATCCTGTGTTTAATGAAGCTTTGGATAAATCGGATGATGAATATATAAAAGCATTGCAAACGCTTAGTAAAGAGGATGTACCGGCTTTGTTTACGCTTCTGACTTCCACCTTCGGGTGGATCGGTACGGCCCAAACAGATAAACCCAGAGCCCTTGCAGAATTGGGGAAGGTTGAGGGCATTATTGAAAGAATTCTGGTTTTGGACGATACATTTAAATATGGTGGTGTGCATGCAATAAACGGAACTTACAATGCTGCCAGGCCCGCTATGTTTGGTGGTGATCAGAAAAAGGCCAGATATCATTTTGAGCAGGCATTTAAAATTTCCGAAAGAAAATTTCTATTGTGGCTTTTTTTATATGCCAAACACTATGCTGTCAGGGTTCAGGACAGGGAGCTTTTTGTGAAAACATTGGAAGAGATTATTGCCGCGCCTGACAATCTTCTCCCGGAACAGAATCTGGCAAATGAAATTGCAAAGCAGCAGGCAAAGGATCTTCTGGAAGAAACGGATGACATGTTTTAGCTCACCGGTTTAGTTTTGCTGTTGTTTCCGATGGTTCTCAAAACTATATCCCGAATGAAGACGGTAAACCGGGAATTGTTTTGAGGGCCAATTTTTTCGTTGTCAATAGAGTCTTCTGCTAAAAGTTTATCCGCCCTTCCCGAATGGGCAATGCGGATATACACATTGCTCGCAGTCCATGCATAAGCCACCATGCCCGATAAAAGCCAGTTCTTTTTTTCCGATATGTTCACCGGCCAGGATTCGCGGGAGGATAAGATCAAGGACCGTAATTCGATGGTGAAGCCCGCACGCGGGAACACCCAGTAGAGGTGTGTTGCCAATGTAGGCGACCATAAACATGGCTCCGGGCAGAGCTGCGGCGCCGTAATGCATTTCATCGGCTCCGGCCTGTTGAACCGCTTTTCGAGTAACATCATCCGGGTCAACACTCATGCCGCCGCTGATCAATATTAAATCGGAACCGTTTGCCATGTGTCCGGCAATGGCCTGCCGGATTATTTTTGTGTCATCCGGAGTATATTCGACCCCGGTAACCTGAGATCCCAGAAGGTTGATTTTTTCGGTCAGAACCGGCGCGAACCCGTCTTTGATCAAGCCATTGTATACCTCGTTTCCGGTGACGATCAATCCGACTTTTGCGGTATTCAAAGCTCGAACCGAAACTACTCCTCCGTTTTGGGACGCAATCTCCGATGCCCGTTCCACAGGTGTTCGCTTCATCACCAAAGGAATGGCACGTGTTGCGGCGATCAGTTCGCCTTTTTTTACAAGGGTATGGCTGTTACGTGTTGCACAAATTACCTCATCCACCATGTTGAACGATGCCAGCGCGGCAATATCGACAACGAGCAGGCCGTCTATTTCAGCGTGCAAACCGATTTTACCCTCTTTTGGTTCATCTTTCCATGTGACGCCTTCTCCGGATAAACCCCTGGCAAGGATAGAAGCCGCCTGGTTTTCATGAATTTCGTCATTTTCCAGGTCAATTAGGTAAAGATGATTTTTTCCCAGTTTCTGTAAATGACATATATCTTCTTTACATACCGTATGCCCTTTATGAAATGCAGGCCCTTTGAATTCGCCGGGACGAATTTCCGTGATGTCATGAGCCAGGGTTGTTCCCACTGCATCCGTAACATTTATTTTTTTGAACACGGCATCTTCTCCTTTATCCGGTTTTGAAACCGGTTCCAGTCATTCACAGGCTGTGCCGGCTGTCGTTTGCCGGCGACCAGTTCATCTTTGGCCATGTG
>JAQYVL010000049.1 GCA_030145525.1 Desulfobacterales bacterium | reverse complement strand
ACTATAGAAGCTGAAGAGGTTTGGATTTAGAACAGCAAAAGACTTTTCTATATCGGGGGAGAATACATGAAAGAAAAGCTCGACAAACGCCTTGAGGAACTCAAATCGGAATTTGAATCCGGTCAAAAGATACTGTCGGATCTGGAGACCAGGCAGACCGAACTGCAAAAGAATATGCTGCGCATCAGCGGAGCGATTCAAGTGCTGGAAGAAGAACTGGAAAAATGCAAAGACGAGTTACCCGAGGCAGAAGTTGTGGATATGAAAAGCCCTGATGCCCTCGGTGAAGAGCAGTTAGCCGAAAAGGGATCGTAACTGAAGTAAAGAAGCTTAATGGGACACGGATTGATAAATAAGAAATGATTATTTGTGTAAATCTGTGAAGATCCGTGTCCCTGCTCATTTTTAAATTACTATATTCGAATAACATGAAAAAACACCTGACCATCTCCGGCCGGCGGCCGGACCAAGCGGGAATGGATTTCACCCTGCTGAGGGAAGAAGGGATTGAACATATCCAGAGCATGTCCGGCCGTATCTGGACCGATTACAATGCTCATGATCCGGGCATCACTATCCTGGAACATCTCTGCTACGCGATTACGGATTTAAGCTACCGGCTTTCCTTTGACATGCAGGACCTGCTGGCCCATCCGCCGCAGTCTCGCGAAAGAATCAAGCAATTTTTTACAGCCAATGAAATTCTCACAACCCATCCGGTTACTATCAACGATTACCGAAAGCTGATCATCGACATCGAAGGTGTTAAAAACTGCTGGCTGGAACCGCTCGACGACCCGATAACAGGGCTTTACAGGGTGCTTATTGAAAAAGAGGCGGATATTGATGATGAGAGAGTGCTGGATAAAGTAAGACGGAAACTGCACAGCCACAGAAATCTCTGCGAAGACTTTGTGGAAATAAAGATCCTGCCGTTTGAGGAAATTTCCGTATATGCGGAATTAGAGATTGAAGATGATGCCGATGTCAATGAATTAACGGCGAAAATTTATTTTGAACTGGACAGTTTCATCGCACCCTCTATTCGGAAATATTCACTAAAAGAGCTTATTGACAAAGGCGAGCCGATTGATGAGATATTTGAAGGGCCGCCGCTGGAGAACGGCTTTATCGATAACGATGAACTCAACCGTTTTGACAGAAAACCTGAACTTCACACCTCTGACCTGATCCACATTTTACTTGATATCAGGGGTATAAGCGCTGTTAAAACCATTTTCGTATCAAGCTTCCTGTCCCGTGAAAAAGAAGCATGGGCCCTGCAATTGTCATCCGGATTTACTCCCGCAATAAAAGATCTGGACGCGATACTCAAAGATCATGATATTAAGTTTTACAAAGGCGGGATTTTTTGTGGTGTGGACAGGGCAGAAGTTAAGAAAAAGGCCGATAACACGCCAAAAGAACCAACAAAGGCAACAGCAGTCGCATCGGAGAAGGATATGCCGATTCCTGCCGGGCATTTCCGCGAACTTTCCGATTACGTTACCGTACAAAACGATTTCCCTGCCAATTACGGCATTGGAGAGGTCGGGCTGCCCGATTCGGCGTCGGACGCCCGCAAGGCCCATGCCAAGCAGCTCCAGGCATACCTGATGTTCTTTGACCAGATCCTGGCGAACTATTTTTCACAACTGAACCGTGCCAAAGACCTGTTCTCCCCGCACTATACGGAAAACAGAACATATTTCGTCAATATGCTTTCCCAAGTGCCGGGAATTGAAGATGAAGTCGATACGGATAGAGAAAGATTACAGGAATTAACAGAAGATCCGGAAACGGCTCTTCAGCGCAGAAACCGGTTCCTCGATCATTTGATGGCGCGTTTTAGTGAAAAATTTCCAAATCATTTATTGCTCCTGCACGAAAAACTGTCGAAAGAACTTCTCCAGAACAAACTCGATTTTTTAAAAGCCTATCCCGGCATCAGCTCAAACCGCGGTAGAGCGTTCAATTATATTTCTAAAGACAAGACCTGGAATACGAATAATGTAGCGGGGCTTAAATCGCGTATTTGCGCCATGCTGGGTATCCGGGATCACAAACGCAAACACCTTACCGAAACCGATGTAGAAGGGTTTCATATGATTGAGCACATCCTGCTTCGCCCGGTCAAAAGAGCTGCGGCCGTAGATTATCAACCGGATCCATATTCCTTCCGGATCAGCTTTGTGTTCCCTGACTGGCCTATGCGTTGCGGGGAGGAAAACTTTCAGAAATTGATTCACGACGTCCTGATTTCTGAAACAGCGGCTCATATTGCTTTCAATGTCCTCTGGTTCGACCGAGACAGAATGTCTGCATTTGAAGATGAATACCGGCAGTGGCTGGAAAAACTGGCCGAAGGATCCGATGCAGCTGACGTCCATGCAACCGCGTTGATCAAATTTCTTGAAAACGGCCGGGTTGTGGACGAACCGGAAGATGAGTAGCCGAAAGTTATTGACCATGATGACCGTGTTTTGGATATCCGGTTTAAGTTGATTAAATCTCTGTAACCTATTTTACA
>JAQYVL010000048.1 GCA_030145525.1 Desulfobacterales bacterium | reverse complement strand
GGATGGCATAGTCGGCGTATTTGCAGTACAGGTTTGAATACTCTTCAACCCCCCACAGTTTGGCAGCCTTGTGAAAGGAACATTCAGTTACCGGAGCAACAAGATCATGATTTTCAATATATGGTTTTACCTGAAAATTGTCGCCGTCAAGATCGGTATAAATCAGCCAGTTTTTGAAGGAAAGGGGTTTGCCCAAGGAGGTAACCTTTTGCGCAATTCGTTTTCCCCGCTTTTTCCCGAAATGCTCCACTGCCTCCTTTATCAGGGCTTCCCCCTCTTCCGGCCCTAGTTTTTTAATTATGAATTTGCACATAGTTGCAAAAAGCTGCGCAGCCAGTCCAAAACCGGGTGTATGATATTTTTTTCCGTTCATTCTTCTCCTCAGCAGCACATCCTTCAAATACCAGCGACTTAGCCCTTTTCTTTTTTCTCTTTCCAAATCATCCATCTGCCTGCTCCTTATATCAATTGTTTATATTTTCGGCTTTATATTTGCGTAAAATATTTCATTCGCGCTTATGATTCGATTTGTTTTTGTCCAATTCAAGTGTTTTAAAGCGGATCCGTCAATAAAAAAACAACCTGAACCCGGCTTAAAAAACAAAATTGTTCATAAAAAGGTTGCAAGAGAAGTTTCTGTGGTTATATTCGACAACGGGCTTTTGTCAATAAATGAAGATTGACAATTTCGTAAAAAGCCATCAATGAAATTGAATTGAAAAAACATGTTTTTATTATGAGCAATAACAGAAAAGAAATCGACAGGCGAAGAACTTTCGGGATAATCAGCCATCCGGATGCCGGGAAAACCACGCTGACAGAAAAGCTTCTTCTTTACGGGGGCGCCATTCAGCAGGCAGGAGCCGTAAAAGCCCGCAAGGCAGGAAGGTATGCGACAAGCGACTGGATGGCAATTGAGAAAGAACGGGGGATATCAGTCACCACATCGGTGATGAAGTTCAATTATAAGGATTTTGAGATAAATCTTTTGGATACTCCGGGGCATCAGGACTTTTCAGAGGATACATACCGGGTTCTCACGGCCGTTGACAGCGCCCTTATGGTGATTGACAGTGCAAAGGGTGTTGAACCCCAGACCGAAAAGTTGATGGAAGTCTGCCGAATGCGCAACACACCGATCATAACTTTTATAAATAAACTGGATCGGGAAGGTATGGTGCCCCTGGATATTCTGGATGACATTGAGAATAAGCTGCAGATTGAGTGCACACCGCTTTCCTGGCCCATCGGTATGGGGAAAAGGTTTAAAGGTGTATATAATCTGTATAAGAAAGAGCTTACCCTTTTTAAGCCCGGTCGGGAAACGCGAAAACAGGAGGGGATTTTCATAAAAGATGTTATGGATTCAAGACTGGATGAAATTCTCGGAAG
Organism: Desulfobacterales bacterium; assembly: GCA_030145525.1. GTDB lineage: Bacteria > Desulfobacterota > Desulfobacteria > Desulfobacterales > SURF-7 > JAQYVL01. The sequence goes on along the minus strand of JAQYVL010000048.1, from coordinate 9,057 downwards.
CCAGGCTGATGAACTGAGGGAGGATATCGAACTGATTGAAGGCGCTGCAGATCCTTTCTCGATTGATCATTATCTGAAAGGCAGCCAGACGCCTGTTTTCTTCGGAAGTGCCATCAATAATTTCGGTGTCAAGGAGATGCTGGAAACTGTTATTGAGATGGCTCCGTCTCCCGGCCCTCGGAAGACCCTTACCCGTGAGGTCTCCCCCTATGAAGAGCCTTTTTCCGGTTTTGCATTCAAAATACAGGCAAACATGAATCCGGCACACCGGGATAGAATTGCATTTATACGTATTTGTTCCGGTAAATTTACACGCGGCATGAGGGCCATTCATCACAGAATCGGAAAAGAGGTCATTTTCTCGAATGCCATCATTTTTATGGCCAATGAGCGTGAAAATGTATCGGAAGCCTATCCGGGAGATATTATCGGTATTCATAATCATGGCACCATAAAGATTGGTGATACTTTTTCTGAAAAGGAGCCCCTGCAATTCTGCGGGATTCCCAATTTCGCGCCTGAATTTTTTAAAAAAGTGATACTCAAAAATCCCATGAAAATAAAACATCTTCAAAAAGGACTTACCCAGCTCGCCGAAGAAGGTGTTATTCAATATTTCAGACCCATAGCCGTAAATGAGTATATTTTAGGTGCTGTGGGAATGCTGCAGTTTGACATCACCATGGAACGCCTGAAATCCGAATATGGTGTGGATGCGGTTTATGAGTCTGTCAATTATAGTGTGGCCAGGTGGATTGAATGCGATGATCCGAAAATAATGGCGGATTTTGAACGAAAAAACAGCTCCAATATTGCACGGGATTCAGAGGGATCCAGGGCCTATCTTACGACAAGTGAATGGCAGCTCGGCTACTGCATGGAGAAGTGGCCTGAGATAGTGTTTCATAAAACACGAGAAATTCATGGTCAGACTCTTTTGAACTGATCTGTCATGAATATTGAATCTCAGCTGTAACACGAAAATATATGCCCGCTTTACTGAAATTTTTGAATCTGGTATGAGATAACCCTATGCTGGCAGATTCAAAAATCAAAAAATTTATATTTCCCGATTTTTCCGTAAAGTTGCTGGTCAGAGCTTTTCTGGTTGGGATTACCGCCTTTCTGCTGTTCAGCTACGTTGTTATACCGATTTCCGTCAAGGGCCGCAGCATGGAGCCGACCTATGCCGACGGCAGCTTCAATTTTTGTTTCAGACTGTATACCCTTTTTTCAAAACCCGAAAAACAGGATGTGGTCGTTATCCGACTGGCCGGGAAAAAAGTTATGCTTTTGAAGCGAGTGATTGCAACGGAGAACGAGGTGGTGGAGTTCCGGAACGGCAGACTTTTTGTTAACGGTAAAATGGTTGTCGAACCATATGTCCGATATTCGTCTAATTGGAATCTTCCTCCCAGAAAGGTTAAAAAAAACAATGTATATGTTGTTGGCGATAATCGGGGTGTCCCAATTGAAAAACACCAATTCGGGCAGACATCCGTGAACAGAATTGTGGGGACACCATTATGGTAAAAAGAAATGCTGTTATTGCCGCGGGGCTATCCGTGATCATCGGATTTCTGGTCGTTTACCATGTGTTCTATAATGAAGAAGCTAAGGTAAAAAGACAGTTCAAAGAACTTTCGGAGCGGATTTCAAAAAAACCTGGTGAAACAAAACTGATCGCCGCTGTAACTGTGAATAAAATTACACGGATGATCCGGGAAACAATTCAGGTTGATATCCCTTCCCGTTCCATTTCAAAAACGTTTACGCGAAAGGATTTGTCCGCCCCTGTTTTTCATGTCCGTTCTCACTATTCGAAAATGACGTTAAGGTTTGTTGATTTTGTAATCGATTTGTCTGAAGAGGGCACGGCAGCGGTCAGTGTCACCGGAAATATTACAGGCAAATTGTTATCCGGAGAATCAGTTGATGAAACCCATGAACTTGATTGTCTGCTGATAAAAAATGAAAATGATGAATGGCTGTTCAGCAGTATTGAGATTGTTGAGGTCCTGGAGAAATGAAAATTAAAGTTGCCGCTGTTCAGATGACGGCTGAACCTGCAAGGATTGATGCGAATTTAAAAAAAGCCCATGAGCTTGCATCGCAGGCTTTTTCCAAAGGTGCCGAATGGGTAATCCTACCCGAGTTCTTCACTACTGCCATGGGATTTAACCGGGACATGATCGAGGCAGTAAGTTCTTTTGACGGAAAGCCGATGCAAATGCTCAAACGCCTTGCTGCTGAACATAACGGTGTGGCAGGCGGATCGTTTGTTTCACTTCGCGGTGATGACAGTTATAATACTTTTGTGCTGGCATTTCCGGATGGAACTACCTTTTTTCACGACAAAGACCAGCCAACCATGTGGGAGAACTGCTGGTACGTGGGCGGAAACGATGATGGCGTTTGTGATACGCCGGCAGGCAAAGTCGGAGTGGCCATGTGCTGGGAAATGATCAGAAGTAGAACGCCCCGGCGTTTGCTGAACCGTGTTGACCTGGTTGTCGGCGGTTCCTGCTGGTGGGCGCTGCCTGAAAAGTCCCTTCCAGGTTTCCCAAGCACCCTTGATGATAGAAATATGGATATATTAGCCGGAACTCCCGGAAGGCTGGCAGGCATGCTGGGTGTGCCTGTCATTCATGCCTCTCATGCCGGACCTCTGGAAGGCGGTTTGCCGATGGTGCCCGGATTTCCCTATAAATCATTCTTTCTCGGGGAAACCCAGATTGTTGACGGGCAGGGTAGCATACTGGCCCGGATGACCCGTGATGAGGGTGAAGGATTTGTCATCGCGGATGTGGAGTTGGGAAAAAAATTAAAGCCGGTGGAGCCTGTTCCGGATCGATTCTGGATACCGGATTTGCCGATTCAATTCCGTATGGTATGGGCATACCAGAACTGGCATGGAAGGCGGTATTACCGAAAAATAACAAAACCTTTCCGAAAAAAGGCTTTCGATATTATCTGATTGTTTGGTATCAAATCACACGCTATGCGGATGTTGATTTATTGAGGGTTTTGGAATTGGCTTGAGAAGGTTTCCGGAAGTTATCTTTTAAACCGGAAGTTATCTTTTAAAATTGATGAGGGGGAGATGGAATGATCGATATTGTAAAACGTTTTTTCAATAAAGCTAAAGAAACAGGATCAGGGGCGGAAGACAGGAACACCGGCCACGACAAGACCGTGGCTGTCTGTGCTCTTTTTATGGAGATGGCCCAAATAGATGAAACGTTTTCCGGCGATGAAATGGAAGCAATCCTTGCGATTTTGAAAGAGAAATACGGCCTCTCCCAGGAACATGCGGACGCTTTGATTGAAGAGGCTGAAAAAGAATTGACCGACAGTATAGACTACTGGCAGTTTGCCACGCGAATAAACGAGAATTATTCAACAGAAGAAAAAATCGAAATTATTGAGAGCCTTTGGCAGATAATATTTGTAGATCAAAAGATGGACAAATACGAAAACTACCTGATTCATAAACTTTCAAACCTGCTGCGTCTTTCGCATGATCAATTGATCGAAGCGAAATTAAAGGTGCTCCATTCAGGCTGAATGTTTTTCAGGGCAGAAACGATCGTTTTTGGGAGAGTCTTTACACCTATGAAAACGAATATACTTGCAAAGCTGCTGGCGCCGGAGGCATCCGGGAAATGGAACATCCCTATAGGAGCCAATTTTCTCTTTAGAACCGTAAACAGTCTGAAACCGCTTTTTCTGAAACTGAGCAAACTGGAAAGCAGACACCTCAAATCGAAATTGAAAAACATCAAAATTATCCGGCCGGTTTATATCTGCGGTATCGCCCGGTCAGGCACCACGATCACGCTGGAGATGTGCCATCAGCATCCTGTTGCCGGCAATCACTTTTATTATCACATGCCGGTACCTTTCCTTCCTTACTGGTGGGACTATGTTATTTCATCTTTACCCGTACAGGATTTTCAAGCGGTGGAGCGGATTCACAAAGATGGCCTGATGGTTACTAAAGACAGCCCGGATGCTGTGGAAGAGACGTTGTGGATGACATTCTTCAATGGGCTGCACGACGAGAGCCAATCGAACATACTCGGATCCGAAGTTCGAAATAAACGATTTGAAGCATTCTATAAGGAGCATATTCGAAAGCTTCTATGGCGTCAGAACAAAAAACGTTACATCACAAAAAACAATTACAATGTAACAAGACTCGAGTATATATTGCGGATATTTCCGGATGCGGTTTTTCTGCTGGTCATTCGGAATCCCGTAAATCATATTGCATCTCTTGTGAAGCAGCATCGCCTTTTTACAGAAATGGTGAGAAAAGAGCCCGATATGTATAAAATACTAGGAATTATAGGGCATTTTGAGTTCGGGCCGAACCAGGCTTTTATCAACCCGGGAAATATCGAAACCATTCGCCGGATTCGTCGTCTGTTTGCAGAAGGCAGACAAGTGAGAGGATGGGCCGTCTATTGGGACGCAATTTATAGTTTTATAGCCGAACGTCTTGAACAGAATACAGCTCTCAAAAAGGCAGGCCTTGTGATTCGATACGAAGACCTTTGTCGAAATTCATCAGCAACAATCGATCGTATACTCAAGCACATCAGCTTTTCATCAGATCAATTTAAAGAGGTGAAAAGGCGGTATGTATCAAAGCTTGGTGAACCGCGTTACTATAAACCTGATTTTACAGATACCGAACTGGCTGATATCCAGGAAATAACCCGGGAAACTGCAAAGCGGTTTGGTTATGAATTTTAAGCAGGATTGTTTTGTATCCAATTCCACGCTATACGCGGGCCTAAAATTAAATCAGAGCCACTTAATGCTATTTTTAATCAAGGGATTTGCCTGTATTCAAATCATCCGCTATGCGGGTTGAGGATTATTCTGGTTTGAGCTTCCAGCACGCAGAGATAAAATAAAACAGGGGCCAAAAACCATACAAATTGTGGCAGAAGAGTGATCGGATGACCGTTGAACAAAAATAAGGTCGGGTTCCACCAATACCCGTGCAAATATACCCAGCCGTCATTAAACGTGCTGGACAACTCCACGAGAAGTGCAGACACCTGTCCATAACAAAGAAACATGAGAAGCTCTCCGAAGGAAAAACGTTCAAACCAGGGCGGGCTGCAGAGCATACGAACCAGTAGTATGCCTGCCAAAAAAAGACCTCCGTCCCAAATCGTATGACAGAGCATAAAAATCAGATAGTGAAAGGGCAGGGGTTGTATCCACTCAACAATCGGGTAGGGGGTGGCTTCGGCACTCAGAACGAAAATCGGCACTTCCCATAAAAGTCCGATTGCAGCTCCGATCCAAAACAGTTGCCACGTTACTTTTGTTACGATCCTTAGCTGGTACAAAACATAGACGAACACCGGAATGGAGTAACCGATCCCAAGATCAATCAGATAGAAGTAGTCTTTAAGCTGTGAAAGCATCTGTTTTGATTCCTTCTGTGTGTTATGTGCCTCCATCCGTCTTGCCGGATGCAGTAACCCGGGTGAACTTTCTATATATAATGGATTGCGGCAGCGCCACAGCCTTCAGAAACGGGACATCAGGCCACTTCAGTAAAAAGATCATGGATTTATTTGAAAAGCAAGCTGAAACGGTAGACAGATTTCATGAAAGGTGCCATACAGAAGGGCAGCACATTGTTATTCAACTCGGAAAGAATCTTGTGAGAGAAGGTAAAATACCAGAAGCGGTTTCAAAACGATGAGCAGCGCTTATGCCGGATCATAAATTAAAGCGTGTATTAGGGCTTCCAACAGTAACCTTTATTGCCATCGGTACGACCATAGGAGGCGGGGTATTTATTTTTACCGGCATTGTCTTCAAAATTACCGGGGCCGGCCTTCCGCTGGCATATTCGCTTGCCGTTATTCCCGTCTTTATCAGCATGCTGCCCCTGGCAATGCTGGGTTCGGCCATTCCGACGGTGGGAGGCAACTATCGGTACCCCAGCAGAATGGTATCTCCCGGTCTTGCATTTGTCGGGATCTGGGTATATGCCCTTGCAGCCTTTTTTGGTCAGATTCCCCTTTATGCCATAGGCTGTGCAAAATATGCGCAAACCATTTTTCCTTCCCTGCCTTCGGAGGGTTTTGCGATCGGTCTTGTTACACTTTTTTTTGTGATTAATCTGATCGGTGTTAAACCTGCCGCTCAAATCCAGGGAGTTCTGGTATTGATTCTGATTGCTGCGCTCTTTTATTATGCCTTTTCGGGTTTTACCGCTGCAACGTCTATCCGCTTTACGAATATTATGGATAAAGGCTGGGGGAACCTTCTCATCGGAACAGCTCTGTTGACCTTTACCTATTTCGGCTCCAATGCCATCATTGAAATGGGGGGTGAAATTGTTAATCCCGGAAAAACAATCCCCAGGGCTTTTGCCATCTCATTTCCGGTTGTGGCTATCATCTATATTGCCGTGGCGATCACAACGGTTGCCAATTTACCGGCTGGAGAAATGAAACATTATGACGAGCCTCTTATTGAGACAAGCAGAATCATCTTGAGTAAAAACGGCACTGTTTTTTTTATCATCGGAGGCGCCATCCTGGCACTGACAACTACCTTGAACGCAATGTTTCTTGTCGGGACCCGATCCATCCTGATCATTATCGAGGATGAACTCCTTCCAAAACAATTCGGACGGATCCATAGCAGGTTTGGAACGCCCTGGATACTGCTGCTGTTTATCTGGATTTTTTCAGTAGCAGGAATACTGTCCGGACTGTCATTGCAGACCCTCGCATCTTACGCGGCTCTCGGAGGACTTGTTATTTTCCTTCCCACCATGCTGGCAGCCCTGCGATTTCCCTCTCTGTATCCTGAACAATACCGAAAGGCCGACTTTAAACTGAAGGGGTTCTGGCTGTGGGCCTGTCCGGTAGTGGGAATTCTAATGGTTCTGTTTTTCGGCCTGGTTATTATGATTGATCTGAAGACTCCGGTGAATATAGGGTGTTTTTTGTTTTTCATCGCCTCGGGAATACTTTTTTATCAATGGCGGAAACGGAATTTGAAAAAAAGAGGTATTGACCTTGCAAGGAAAGTTGTCGAGAAGGAGAAGTGGATAGAATAGGAAGAGGTGTATTTTTGCTGTCAAAGTAAAAAAGTTATTTGTTCGACAACGGCAAGCCTGCCTGATTTGACAGGACACGCTGTTTTTTGTCTTCCTTATTTAAAGCAATATTAAATTATTTAAAGTTGCACAATCGATAAAAAAGGTTAACTTATTTTTTTGACATTATTTATAAAGGAGAACGACTATGGTTGAGAAATATGATAGATGGGCGGCTTCAACTATTTTATTCGTTATGTTGACAGGGGGGATATGGGGATGCGGCGGCTCGAAACAGATTCTGATCACCGATGGATCCTTGAAACAAATCCGATTGCCGGCGCCCCAAATGACAGGGGGAAAGCCTTTGATGGAGGCGCTTCGGGATCGAAAGTCCAACCGTGATTTCAGTCCGATGCCGTTGTCAGAACAGACGTTATCCAATCTGCTGTGGGCGGCTTTCGGCATCAATCGGCCGGAATCCGGCAGGCGGACAGCACCGTCCGCCCTGAACTGGCAGGAAACAGATATCTATGTTTTCACCGAGCAGGGGGCCTATTTGTATGACGCCAAAGAAAACTCGCTTCAACCGGTAGCCGCAGGCGATCATCGGGGCGAAACCGGATCCATAATTCAGCCGTTCGTCAAAAAAGCGCCTGTCAACCTGGTTTACATAGTTGATGCGGCTCGAACCGGCCTGATGGGTAAAATGTTGAGTACGGAGGAACGCGATATGTACTCGGACACGGCGGTGGGATTCATCAGCCAGAATGTGTACCTGTATTGCTCCTCGGATGGCCTTGCCACGGTAGTACGCGGCCTGGTAGATCGGGAAGCGTTGACAGAGCTTTTAAAGCTAAGACCGGAACAGCGCATCATTTTAGCCCAATCAATCGGATATCCAGCGGGTAAGTAGAGTGAGGTTACGCCTGAAGTCCATCACGAAAAGAAATAGCGTGTCAAAAGAAAAATGCATATAAAGATATAGATGGATATCTATTGTCACTGGATCCGGGTGAGGGGAGAAAGGGGAAATAACAGATTTTGTGGGCATTTAATTTAATTTAATTTTTACCTCAAACTTGAGCCTTTGACCTTTGATCCATTTTGGTTTACATTGGCTGAAAAAATATATTCCGTAATCTAAGCTAAAAAGTATTACAAAAAGGTGGGCAGGCCGGTTTTTGATGACTGTAATCATAAGGGATTGATTATGTGGCAAGATGATGAATTTCCCAATAAGGAAAGGTGAAAGAAATAATGAAAAAAATAGCTATTTTGATAATTTTTATGTTTATCTGTTTTATACCTGATAGTTCTTTTGCTAAAGAGTCTGTCAAACCTTTTGCCCAAAAATACAAATTCGGTATCGGCGTAATCGTAGGGGAACCCACAGGCATAACCGTCAAATACAACCTGGATGCAAAAATGTCTATTGATGGCGGCCTTGGATGGAGCACTAGCAGCGACAATGAATTTCATATCTATGGAACTTATCTCTATCATATGTATGACCTTATAAAAGTACCTAAAGGAAATCTGCCGCTTTATTTTGGTGGAGGCTTTCGTTTCTTTAAGCGGGAAAAGAAAGATAATGAGTTTGGTATTCGAATACCTGTCGGTGTTGAATATCAGTTTGAAAACCTTCCGTTAGGGGCGTTTGTTGAACTTGCGCCCGTTTTAAACCTGACACCGGATACAGATTTAGATCTTGAAGGAGGAATCGGTATAAGGTACTTCTTCTAGGCAAAAAATGAGGGGTCAGGTCTTTGGGAGTTGAGTTCAGGGGACACTTTACTTAATTATTAACAATTTGCGAACCAGCGAACCAGGGTCCAGCAAACCAGCACGAACCAGCAGAACCGGGGTCAGAACCGCCACGGAGAACCGGGGTCGGACCAAGCTGGAGGCTTTATTATCAAGGCTTTAGGTAGAAAATAAGGTGTTTTTTTGCTCTTAAAGTGATGTTTTGGTGA
>JAQYVL010000047.1 GCA_030145525.1 Desulfobacterales bacterium | reverse complement strand
ATATTTTCATGGATGGTGCGGTCCCTAAAATTGCAGATTTCGGTCTTGCCCGCGTTTTGCGGGATCTTGCAACACGTGTCTCCGCTTGGGAGGCAGCCGGTTCACTGGCATATATGGCGCCGGAACAGATAAGGGGTAAAGGAATAGGAAAATGGACAGATATTTATGCACTCGCAGCGGTTGCCTATGAAGTGATTTCCGGACATCCGCCTTTTTACACCGGAGATTTGCGCTGGCAGATTATGCACGAAAAAGTAGATATGATCGAGGGCGTATCGGAGCACGTCAATAAAGCGCTGTTGTCCGGTTTGGCAAAGGATAAAACCCTGCGCCCTGGAAGCGCCGGAGAACTTGTTGAGATGCTCGCAGGTGAAAAGTCTGCTCCTGAAATCAATGCCGAAGCGGAAGTTCAGGAATTTGAAAAAACGACAGCGGATTCTGCAAAGAAAAAAATAAAAAAGCATAAAGAAAGAGACGGAAAATCTCAAAAGAGACCGGTATCCATATATGCGATTATTGCTTTTTTATGTCTGATTGTCTTGGGGGAGCTTGGATGGATAATATACAGTCAGGATCTGTTGGGCAGTAAAATAACAGAATATATAGCGAATGTATTTAAATACGATGGCAGAGATGGACTGGCTCCAGACAACGGGATGTTCAAAATACCTGATTTTTTCGGGGGGAAAGAAGTTTCGGAGATTGATAAAGGGAAGCCCATTGAAGAAGCGAAAATGGTTCCGCCAAGCAAACCGGAGCCGCCGCCCACCGGAGAGCTTGCAGTGATCAGCTCACCTTCACAGGCTGAAATATATATCAATGATATCGGGAAAGGAATTACGCCTGCGATATTAAAAGATTTAGCGGGAGGCAGTTATATACTGAAGCTGAAGAAGGAAGGATTTGAGACATGGCAGGATGAGATCGCAATTGTTCCTTTAGAAATTTCAGAAGTAGGAGTTGATCTGGTGCCTCTGTACGGAAAACTTGAAATAAAGAGTGTGCCGGAGGATGCCGATGTTTACATAGGCGGAAAAAAGTTTGGGAGTACACCGCTGACGATAGATATGGTGGAAAAAAGGCTGCAGCAGGTTGAGATTAAAAAAGACGGATTTAGTTCCTGGAAAAAGGAAGTTGATATTACGGCAGATAAAGTAGCTGAAGTTACAGCAGCGCTGACGCCTCTTCTCGGAAAATTATATATTACAAGTGATCCCAGTGATGCAGTTGTGTATATCTCCGGCAAAAAGCGCGGCCGGACTCCCACGAGAATAGAAGGAATTCAAAAAGGAAAAATATTGGTCGAAGTCAGGAAGGAGTGTTACGAGCCTTCCGAAAAAACAATTATGGCTTCAGCCTTGAGAGTAAAAAAAACCAAATTTTTTTTGAAATCCGTTTGTGGAAGTTTTTCGATCAATAGTGTTCCGAAAGGTGCTGACTGGTATTTAGATGGCCGATTGATGGGGAAGACGCCCGGAGACTCCGGTATATTGAAAAAAGGTGTATATAAAATCAAAGTAAAAAAGGATAACTATTTAGACTGGGAAGTGGCAATCGATATTCATTCCGGTAAAAAAGAATCGGTGATTGTCTCTCTTGAAGAGATCGTGAGCGTTGCCGAAAATTTATATCGTGACACTGTTACCGGAATGGAATTTGTCTGGGTTGAAAAAGGATGCTTTAACATGGGGAGCCCTTTAGAAAAGAGCGGAATAGGATCTGATGAGAGCCCTGTTCATGAAGTATGCGTTGATGGAATGTGGATTGGAAAATATGAAGTAACCCAGGGGCAGTGGAAGAAGGTAATGGGAGAGAATTTATCCTTTTTTCAAAAGGGGGATGATTATCCTTTAGAAAATGTATCCTGGGAAGATTCACAGGGATTTATTCGAAAGTTAAATATGATCAATAAGGGTAAAGCGATTTACCGCCTTCCCACGGAAGCGGAGTGGGAGTATGCCTGCAGGAGCGGCGGAAAGACGGAAGAGTATTCCGGTGGTGAAGATGTCGATGCCGTGGCATGGTATAAGGGAAACAGTAAGGAGGTCACTCATCCTGTTGGCCGCAGAAGGCCCAACGGCATAGGCCTGTTTGACATGAGCGGAAATGTTTTTGAATGGGTAGAGGATGTGTATATGACTGATGCATATATTCGGCATAAACGTTTTAATCCGTTATATAAAGGAGAGGGTAATTATAGAGTTTGCAGGGGGGGGAGCTGGCTTCTTTCGGAGAAAGAGTGTCGATCTTCAAATCGCAGCTATTATTTTGAAAACAGCAGAAATTACAATCTTGGTTTTCGCATCATAAAAAAATCATAGGTATTGTTTCACTCTTGAAAAGATCTCATTACAATCAGAATAGGGTTCTCTGGGCGGTTGAAACGAGTTCCGGTCTTATCCGGCAGCACAATGAGGATTATTATATTGCCCGTCCCTCCCTTGGGCTATGGGTTTTGTGCGACGGATTGGGTGGACATGCAAAGGGCGCACTGGCGAGCCGCGTATGCGCAGAAGCCGTAATGAAAAACGTCATGCACGGCAAAACGCTTGAAGATTCTGTTCAGTGCGCTCATGAGGCTGTCAAAAAGATGGAGGCAGAGCGTTCCAATGTATCCGGGAATCCAGGTACTACAGTCGCAGCCCTTTATATTTCCGGCAGGAAATGGGAAGTCGCCTGGGTTGGCGATACAAGGGTCTGGCTTTATGAGAGAAGCAAAAGTCGGCAGGTAACCCGTGATCATACGGTTGTGAGACAGCTCCTGGACTGGGGTGCAGTTACGGAAGAGGAAGCAAAGGTTCATCCTGACAGGCATATGTTAAGCAGAGTGGTCGGGATTGGGGATGAAAGGCTCAAGGTGGGAATTAATTCAGGGAGATGGAACTCAAGACAGGTTTTTATACTTGGAACAGACGGAATGGCCTATCGAGATGAACCGGAAATCCTTTCAGAAATCCTTTCTACTTTCAGGAACCCGGATCAGGTTGTCGACAGACTAAAAACAGCCAGTTTTGAAAAGGGCGGTTTTGATAATTTTACCATAGCGGTGGTCGGGCGTTCTTTCGGGAACGGGTTTATAGCGGAAGCCGTTAAAAAAAGCAGGGAACTTTTCTACATTCAGGCGGAAATGGAAGAAATGCCTCCGCCTTCTGCCTTTTGATAACCTGCAGTTTATTTTTTTCTGAAAAAGATGAATGCGTCGTATCGGCGGGTAAAATATAATAGAGTTTTAATGACTTTAAGAAGTGTTACAGGCAGCCGTTTATTTGAAGGGGTTTGATTGTTTTTTATGAGACAGAGCAATAAAAAGATTTACAGAAAAAAGGATGAGATTCTGAAATTTTTCAGGGATCAGCATATTGTTTATTTAAAAAGGACACAGATCGGCTGGGAGCCGCTTCGTAAAATGAATCTGGAAAACAGTCCCTACTATCTGGAAAACAAAGAGTTGTTTCAGGAGCTTTCCACAAGATACCATGAGGATATTGAAAAGGGAAATCTGGCGCCCGTGTATATCAAAAGGATAAATGAAAAACTCGGATTTGGGGTTTTTGCCGCTGATGAGATCAAAAAGGATGATTTTATCGGTGAGTATGCCGGTGTGGTCCAAATTCCTGAAAAAGATGCTGGTGAAGAAGTGGAAAAAGGCGGATATGAGTCTGATTTCTCATGGTATTATCTTGATAAGATTGAAGGGGGCCCCGAACTTGAAATAAACGGGAGGTTTGAAGGGAATGAAATGCGTTTTGTGAACCATAGCGATAATTTTAACGTGGATGTCGAGCATACGATTCATGACGGACATTGGATCATTTTTTTCAAGGCTGCAAGAGATATTCTAAAAAATGAACAGCTTTTTATCAGTTACGGGGATGATTACTGGGATGAAGATTGTCGTAAATGCTTTGAACTTTGAGGCCGTTTTGATTTTATGATATGGCAAAAGGTAATAAGTTTAAGATAGCAAATTTGGCCCCATTATTTTCTTATCTCCCTAATTTTTAGCAGAGAATTTTTTTGTTGAAAATTAAACTGTATGTTATGTTTTGATTTTTCAACAGTTTGAAATGTATCGATATACAGGATTGGAAATTTCAAACGCCATCCGACCATCGATGGATGTGCTTTTTTATGGAAAAGGAGGATAAACATGTTTTGTTATCAGTGTGAACAGACAGCAAAAGGCACAGGGTGTACAATTCAGGGAGTATGCGGCAAAAAACCCGAGGTGGCGGCACTGCAGGACCTCCTTCTTTATACGTTAATGGGGTTGTCCCGGGTTGCGGTTGAAGGTCGAAAGGTGGGTGTTATTGATCGGGATATTGATGTTTTTACGGTTAAAGCAGCTTTTTCGACTTTGACCAATGTGGATTTTGATCCGGATCGGTTCCAGGAGTTAATCCATCACGCGGCAGAGAATCGCGATCAACTGAAAGAAAAGGTTAAGGCTGCCGGCGGAAACGTCGATCTGCCTGATGGTCCTGCTGCATATAATCCTCAAGATACGCTGGAAGAATTGATCAGGCAGGGAGAGAAAGTCGGTGTGAAATCCTACCCAGGTGACAACCCGGATATTCTTTCTCTGAAGCACACCGTTCTCTACGGCATTAAAGGAGTGAGCGCCTATGCAGACCACGCCCAGATTTTGGGGCAGGAGGATGACGAAGTGTATTCCTTTGTCCATGAAGGGCTGTCGGAAATACAGAAAGACGGTTTGAACCTGGATGAATGGGTTGCCCTGACTCTAAAATGCGGCGGGGCTGCGCTGAAAGCAATGGAGCTGCTGGATGCCGGGAATACGGGCATTTACGGCCACCCTGTTCCAACCCGGGTTCCCCTGGGACACAGAAAGGGAAAAGCCATTCTTGTTTCAGGGCATGACCTGAAAGACCTTGAAGAGCTGTTAAAACAGACCCAGGGAAAAGGAATCGATGTATATACCCATGGTGAGATGCTGTCAACGCACGGGTACCCGAAGCTGAAACAGCATGAGCATTTCTACGGTCAGTTTGGTACGGCCTGGCAAAAGCAGACCAAAGAATTCGGGGATTTCCCCGGTGCGATCCTGATGACCACAAACTGTATCCAGAGACCCAGCGACAAATACAGCGAAAACCTTTTTACCTCGGGAATGGTCGGGTGGCCCGGCATTCCCCATATATCGGATTTGAATTTTCAGCCGGTAATTGAAAGAGCATTGGCACTTCCCGGATTCCCGGAAGATGAAAAAGGCCGGGAGGTCACCGTAGGCTTTGCCAGAAACTCGGTTCTGAGTGTTGCGGATAAAGTGATTGAAGGGGTTAAAAGCGGCGCAATCCGGCATTTCTTCCTGGTGGCCGGCTGTGACGGGGCAAAACCCGGGCGCAACTATTATACGGAATTCGTAGAAAAGGTTCCAAAGGATTGTGTCATCCTGACCCTGGCATGCGGGAAATACCGTTTTTTTGACAAGGATCTTGGCGATATCGGCGGTATCCCGAGGCTTCTGGATGCAGGCCAGTGCAACGATGCCTATTCGGCAGTACAGATCGCAATTGCCCTTGCCAAAGCGTTTGATGTAGATGTAAACCAGTTGCCGCTATCCATGGTGCTTTCCTGGTACGAGCAGAAGGCCGTTGCCATTTTACTGTCACTCCTGCATTTGGGTATCAAGGGCATCCGTCTCGGGCCGTCACTGCCGGCTTTTTTGACGCCTAATGTGCTGGATACGCTGGTGAAAACTTTTGACATCAAGCCTATTTCTACGCCGGATGAGGATTTGAAAGCCATTTTGGGGTAAAATGAACCTCTCTTACAAAAGAAGAAATCGGCGACAGCTGGAAGTTTTTCAAACCATGATCAAAAGCGTGTTTCTCTATTCTCATGGTGTAATGCTGCCGCTGGTTCGTTTCAGACAGGGTCTCACCCAAACAAATTCATTCTTTCGAGATCCCTTGTGTTCATTTAAGACCGTTGTACTGCCTTGAAAGGCATTTATACCGCTGCCTAATTCGTATTGTTTTAAATTATGATAAAGAAAAGGGGACTATGTTGAAGCATCCATTTGCAAAGTTGATCGGTCTGGCCTTTGAAAGTCGGGATAAAGGCAGGAGTGTTTGCAAATTAAGTGTAAGCGAGAAGTTTTATAATCCGCAGAATGTTGTTCATGGCGGCGTGCTTTACTCGCTGGCTGATACCGGGATGGGAGGAGCGCTGTATCCATTACTGAAAAGCGATGAGTACTGTGCAACAATAGAAATCAAGATCAGTTATTTCAAGCCTGTCCGTGAAGGCACTCTTGAATGCAGGACAACATTGATAAATAAAGGTAAAACCGTTGCAAGCCTGGAGTCTGTAATTTTCAATCATGGTGTTATGGTCGCTAAAGCGAGCGGCAGTTATTCAATATTCAAACCCAATAAAGTGGTGCAATAGTTTTTACAAAAGTTTTGAAGCCGTCGCCTGAAGCAGGGCGGCTTTGG
Source organism: Desulfobacterales bacterium (assembly GCA_030145525.1). GTDB lineage: Bacteria > Desulfobacterota > Desulfobacteria > Desulfobacterales > SURF-7 > JAQYVL01. The sequence continues at coordinate 26,386 of JAQYVL010000047.1, read as the reverse complement.
GGGTTTTATATTTCAGAAGGAAGAGGGGAAATGGCAAATCCGATTCGGATAAGGGCGATTCAGGGGCTAACGGAAGGAGATTCGTTTTCTTATACACGTGAATTCACTAGAGAGGAAACTTCATCTTTTGGAGATATGACAAGGGATTATAATCCCGTTCATTATGATTTGCGATGGTCTGAATTAAAAGGCTTTAAAGATCTTATCTGCCACGGTCTTCTCGTTGGGTCGATGCTTTGCGAGTTTGGAGGCCAGGTAGGTTGGCTGGCAACAGGCATGAATTTTAAATTCATAAAACCTGTCTATTTTGGTGATACGATTTGTTGCGCCGTTACGATAACGAAGATAGCGGATAATGGCTACGCCGAGGCCGAGGCTTTTTTTACGAATCAGGATGGCGAGAAAGTCTGCTGTGCCCAACTGACAGGGCGTGTTCCTCTGAACCCGGAGCGGGAGCTTCTGAAACAGATGTCTGATGAAGGTGATCCTGCCAACAGGTTGTCTAATGAGAATTACGACGGCCTGAAAAAGGCTGTTTCATAATAAAAGGGGAGAAGATGCCAATGGAAAACGAACAAAAGGAAATGACGGAACGAGTTGAGCAGCTCCAATCCCAGCGTACGGAAACAGAAAATGTGATTTTAAAAAGGCGAAGCAACCGTCTTTATAAAAAAAAACAGGTTCCGGAATTCATGATCAAACGAATTCTGGAGGCAGGCCGCTTTGCACCGTCGGCCGGGAACTGTCAGCCTTGGAAGTTTGTGGTTCTGCGTGAACCGGAACTTATTGAGGGAATCACAAGGACGACCGTAACCGTCTGCAAAATTTTCAAATGGCTGATCGACTACCGGTATACCGGGTCTCTCTGGCGGCGTTTAAATGCAAATCTGAATATTCGTCTCAAGCCAAATGACCTGCATCCAATGCCGTTCGGTGCCGTAACGCTCATTGCAGACGGCAAGCTGGGCCTGTATCACGATGCTCCGACGGTGATCCTTATTTTCAAGGATGTTCGCGGCATTTCCAATCCGGATCTGGATTGCGGGATTGCCGGGCAGAACATGGTGCTGGCGGCTCACAGCATGGGGCTGGGCACCTGCTGGGTCGGTTTTGCCAAAGTGGCTTTTCAATATACCGGCAAATGGAAAAAACGGTTGGGGATCTCCTATCCTTACAAGTTTGCCAGCAGTCTGGCCATCGGCTGGCCGGTGGGAGATCCGGACGGAATGGTGGCGCGGCCGACCCATATGACAGACTGGTATGAGAACGGAACCAGGAAAACCGTTTATTAGAGCAGGGGACGAACATTTTATCCCACAGGGAGGAAAACATGAGTAACCTGACCTTTTCCGAAAGAATTCATATTCCAAGATACGATGACACTGCTGAAATCGAGTATGGCATTGTCACGTTTGATGAAGAAAAATGCAGCGGCTGCGGCATCTGTGTTAAAGCATGCCCGGCAGATACACTGGAGCTGATGGATAAAAAGTCAAAAATGAAAACCCCTAATGAGTGCATGGCCTGCAGCGTCTGCACCGCCATCTGTCCGGATGATGCCATTACAATGCATAAGAATTACAGGCACAGCGGATACTTCAAAATGATAGGCTTTGGAGAACTGACAATGCCCCGAATGTGAAAACACCACTCAAAAAGAGATGCACAAGAGGAGAAGGTATGATCGCAAGATAGGAGATCAACTCATTCTTGAAAATGAAGTGGGTGAAGAAGATTCTCCGGAAAATCAGATAACTTTATGTTACGGGAGTCGAAAAATACGAGAAAAAATTGCGGGTATTTCCTCTTTTTCAGGAAATAGCCCGCCAATTTGCGTCATATGACCTACTTCGCAAGCAAAACAGCTATTAGTACATATAATCATTTCGGCTCCTGCTTGGCAAGAACGATATAAAAAATATTTGAAATAAACAGTTTGCGGGCTCCTCCAGGAAATCGACTTGAACAATTGAAAGGCAACAGAAAAGGTCAACATAACATCAGAATTAATAATCAATGGCGTATTTGTTTCGTATGGAAGGAAGAAAACGTCACAGAAGTAGAGATTGTTGATTATCATAAGGGGTGAAATCATGACAAAAAAATTATCTCCAATTACACTACACCGGGTGATGTACTATTAGAAGAATTTCTTAGACCAATGAACATTACCCAGAGTCAGCTATCAAAAGACATTAATGTACCGGCAAATCGTGTTAGTCAAGTTATTCATGGCAAAAGAGAAATCACCGCTGACACTGCGCTACGCCTTGGTAAATATTTTGGGATAGAACCTGAATTTTGGCTGAATCTACAGGTGCGGTACAATATGAAAACAGCTCGAAGTAAGGTAGGAAAAAAAATTGAAAAAGAAGTAAAAGTGTATTTCCCACAAGCCGAAGTGCATAATCGGGTCAATGCATAATTTCTTGATTTAACATCCATTAAAGAACGGCAAAGCCGAACAATACCTTGCACGGGAGCGGGCTGCTGACGTCGTTTTTTCAAAGTTATAATTTTATAAATCAATATGGTTTTTTACAGGGTGTCGCTGTTAGCCGCTCGCCCCGTGAAGGCTACGGCGGCGATATAACACACACGCCTTCTGGGAGGCAGCATAAAGGTCATCCGTTTATGGGAGTGTGAGATTAATTTTATCCGGGCATTCGATAATTCTATCACAGAGGTGGTATATAGTGCCTCAGATATTCGGTGCTATATCGTATTGTATGTCTGCTAAAAGATTCTTTCGGGCATGCATTTTGTAAATATCCTGCTGTATGTTACAGATCTTATCTGCTTGTAAACATTTTATTTTAAATATGATCGCCCTGCACTGGTCGAGACATAAGTCGCATTGCAGGGATAAGGAGCAGCCACATGAAACATATTTTTAATATTGAAACAAGAACTGATCTGAAAAATGAATTTATCGGCGGTCTGACTACATTTATGACCATGGCCTATATAATTTTTGTCAATCCGGCCATCCTGAGTGATGCCGGAATGGATAAACCGGCATTAATCACTGTTACCTGCCTTGCCGCTTTCTTTGGCACTGTTCTGGTTGGAATTTGGGCTAACGTACCTTTTGCCATGGCTCCCGGCATGGGCCTGAATGCCTTTTTTACATATACATTGGTCATTGGTCAAGGACTTAACTGGCAGACTGCGCTTGGTGTTGTCTTTATTTCCGGAGTTGTTTTTCTGGTTTTGACGATTATTGGAATACGGGAAAAAATTGTCACTGCCATTCCAATTGGCCTGAGGTTCTCGGCAGCTGCGGGCATTGGCCTTTTTATTACTTTTATCGGAATGAAAAACCTTGGGCTGATTGTTGACAACCCGGCAACTCTTGTATCAATCGGTAAACTGACAACGCCTGTTCTTCTTGGTCTTGCAGGGCTTATTGTCATTGTAATCTTTGAAGTAAAAAAGATCAGGGGGGCTATCTTGATCGGTATCCTTTTGACATTTTTTATTGGAATCATTTTTGGCGAGGTAAAAATGCCGGATGCCCTTGTTTCGATGCCGCCTTCGATTGCCCCTGTCGCATTACAGCTTGATATTATCGGTGCCTTGAAATGGGGGCTGGTTGGTGCAATCTTTTCATTCATGTTTGTCGATCTTTTTGATTCAATTGGCACCATTGTCGCGTGTTCTTACGAAGCTGGGCATGTGAAAGAGGACGGTACTATTCAGAATATTGATAAAATGCTTGAGGCAGATGCGCTGGCAACTGTTGTCGGTTCCCTTTTGGGTACGAGTACAACCACCACCTATATTGAATCCGCATCCGGTATTGCTGATGGAGCAAAAACAGGATTGTCTTCAATAGTAACAGCCTCTTTTTTTCTTTTAGCGCTGTTCTTTGCGCCGCTGATCAGTGCCGTTCCGGCATTCGCAACTGCGCCTGCCCTGATAATTGTCGGGGTGTTTATGTTCAAAAATATTAAAGGGATTGATTTTTCGGATTTTACGATTGCAGTCCCTTCATTTCTTACAATTATACTGATGCCGCTGACTTTCAGTATCTCCACAGGGCTGACAATCGGCTTTCTTTCCTTTGTCATCATTGCCGCCTTAAGTGGTGAGATTAAGAAAATTTCATCTGTTATGTGGGTAATTGGTCTACTTTCCGCCATTAATCTTTTTGTCGCTACCTGAGAAAAAAAGAGGAACGTTCATTTGAAAATATGTAACTTTCAGCACTCTATAAGTTTTTCAAAATTAATCGTTTATGTGAAAAGAGGGAGCGCCCATTTATTTTATCCCGTTATATCCGAAATACCATGACACCGGCAATCTGAACGCCTACTCCGGAATGAAATCAGCAGCCCTTTCTTCAACTAAGCTTATGGCATTTTCCGGGCAGGTAACACTGCACAGGCCGCAGCCAAAACATTTTTCCGCGATGACACTCATTACGGTTTCATTGTTACTGTTTTCTGTCTCTTCAATGGCCTTAAAATAGCAGCGCTCCAGACATGTTCCGCATGCAACGCAGGCATCGGAGTCAATTTCGGCCTGGAACCTGCTCGGATCGCAGATGTTCAATCCATCAGAGATGACAAGCGGAAGTGCCTGGCAGCAGTCGTCGCAGCAATTACAAATAAAATGACCTACATGGGTTTTGTTCATTGTTACATGCACAAGCCCCTTTTCTTCACATTCCCTCAGAATTTTCAGGGCTTCTTCTTTGGTGACCTCACGGCCCGAACCCCGGTCGATGGTGTATCGTGCCGCATTATTCACCTGGAGGCATACTTCAAGGGGCATATCACATTTGTGTGCAATCACCCGACAGGTGCATTTTGTTACGGCCACGATATCAGCGGCTTCGATAATTTTATTTACGCTGTCCGGTTCGAGCACCTGCTGACCTCCGGCGTCGACGGATTCCTGTACCGGAATGACGCGTGTAAACGGTTTCGGGAAAAACTGCTCTGCAAGTCGGGCAAAGTCGGGCCACTCCTCTTCCATAAATTTCTGCCACAGATCAAGATATTCTCTCGGTGCTTCCTGCCAGAGGATTGTAGCGTCATGAAACTGAATCATATCCCGGCACATCTTGTATCCAACGGTCTCGCTTTTGAATGATTTAAAGGCAAGCCCTTTATGATAAAGTTCTCTGCACATGGCATCGATCTCCTCAAACGGCTTCCCGAGTTTTTCAGCCAGTTGCTTCGGGGTTCCAGGCAGAGCCATCATAAGCTCGGCTTCATCCTGGCTCGCGATCATCTCAAACAGTTCCGGTACGATTTTTGATCCGGTAAGCATGATCTTGTCGGTCATTTGCTCATAAATGCTTTTACTCATCTCTTTCCTCCTTAAAAGCCGGTTCTAATATAATTTGTGGAATCAGTAGATTAAAGGGTTGTCCAGGCGGGATCCCGTTTATCATCCTGATATTGTTGGGGAAGAAATATAGGCCATCTTTTATTGTAATGCAAGTACAATAAAATGAGAGTCTATACATCAAGGGTGCGGCATTTTTCAGATTTTTTTTGGGAAGAGGAAATTTTATCTGTAAATGAAAATTGACTTTCTGCTCATACCGTAATAATGAAATATACTGATACATTTCTTGTTTATTTTTGGGTTGATATAACATCAGTTACCAGGAGAGGGTTCAATGGAGCACGGAAAAATGACCGTGAAAATGGCGGAATTCTGCAAAAAGTCATGCCCCGTGTGTACACGGGCCCGGGAAAAAGGGGAAGGCTTCCTTTATCAGTTTGTAAAGCTTGAAGAGGGCATCTGTCCGGCATGCAGATCTTATAAAAAGGTTTATGGAAAACCCTCGCATGAAAAATAAATAATTCAGGGGTCGAGGCGTTTATTGTAAACACAGCTATACGTGCCGAATATTGATAGAAACTCCACGGGGCCTCAAATAGTTTTCAAGGCGGTTACATGGATGGCTTTTCCCCGGGATTCATCAATTCCGGGAATAATATCATGTGCAAGCTTGAAGATGATTCTTCCTGCTGATTTTTCAGAACGGTGAGTCATCTCTCATTTTTTTCAAAGGGAGCGGAAACATAAAATGTCATGCATCTATCCCATAGGAGGCGGCAAAGGGGGCATCGGAAAGAGTTTTATCGCGGCCAACCTTGGCGTACTGCTGGCAAAACAGGGAAACCGAGTTGTACTTGTCGACCTTGATCTGGGAGGGGCAAATCTTCATACATTCACTGGAATGCCAAGTGTAAAAACCGGAATCGAAAAGTTTCTGGACAAAACCGTAATTGATCTCACCCAGGTTGCAGTTCCAACTGAAATCAATAATCTTTCCATTATCAGCTCCGTTAACTGTTCCATGGAAATTGCCAACCTGTTTGCAGCCCAAAAACTTAAAATTATAAAAGCCATTCAAAAATTACCTTTTGATTATATTCTCCTGGATTTGGGCGCAGGAACGAATTATAATACGCTTGATTTTTTCCTGTCATCTAATGAGGGTATCCTGCTTCTGACACCCGAACCCACTTCAATCGAAAATGCTTTTAAATTCATCAAGGCGGTTTATTTGCGGAAGGTGAGGCAGATTCTCAACCAGAGAGAATTCAAATCTGTTACCGATTGTATTACCGGCAACGATAACGCAATTGAAATGACGGCCAGAATAATTGATGCGGTAGCTGAGAATGATCCGGAGAAAGGGGAACTGCTGCGAAAGCAGTTAACGGAATACCAGTTTAAATTCATCATTAACCAGTTCAGAAAAACAGTCGATGCAAAGCTCGGAGAAAAAATCGAGAAGGTCTGCAACCGCTACTTTTACTCAAAGTTTCATTTTCTGGGAAACGTCTGCTACGACGAACGGGTTCATGAGTCAATCTACTCAAAAAAGATATTCATTAACAAGTATTCATATACGGTAAGTGCCATTGATTTGAGCCATATTGTAAAAAAGCTGGAAAAAAACAGATTGGCCGGAAGATTGGAGTCGATTGGAAGCCATGAATAATAGCGAAAAATTGAATTATTATGAATTGCTCGAAGTGCCTGTTGATGCATCTTTTTTTGAAATACGGCATGCCTACCGGGATGCGCTTTTAATTTATGATGAAGATTCCCTGAGCACATATTCCCTCTTTCCCGATGAAGAAAGGGCCGTACTGCTGAAGAGAATTGAAGATGCTTTCAATATCCTGATCGATGCAACCAAAAGGTCCGAATATGATGAGCAGCTTGTAAAAAGCGGAAAACTAAAGCCATCGGAACGATTAACAAGGTATCAGGACAAATCCATACCCATATTTCGCACCGGGAGTTCGGCAGAAAAAAATATTTTTTTTAAGAAAGTTCAGGAAAAAGTCAAAGAATCCGATATCAAGTCACTTGCTGAAGAGATAATTGCCAAGGAACTCATATCCGGCCAGGATCTTAAAAAGCTGAGAAAAGCAATTGGAATAGAACTTGAAGAGATATTTGAGGTGGCCAGAATAAGCATATCCATGTTAAAGGCAATTGAAAACAATAAGTTCCATGACCTGCCGTCGCTGGTATATTTAAAAAACTTTTTAAAATCATATGCTGAAATTCTTCATCTTGATTCCGAAAAAGCTGTAGACGGGTATATTATCAATCTTACACTTATGCAAAAATGATGGTTTTGTAAAAAGTTTAAGCTCCTGTGCCCCCCGAATTCTTACCATCTCTCCCTCGAATGGTAACCATGTTTTCATTTTTGATGTGGCTTTAAAATGTCCTTCGGCCAGAGATCCATTTTCGACCTTATACTTTCCATGATAAAATAAGGCTTTCATTTTTTACATCCTGATATTACTATTGGACGAAAATGTATAGAAAGAGGCAGGCCAATGAGTGATGGCTTCGTAAAAAGTCCAATTTCTGTGTTGCGCTTCATCCCTCGTCACTGCGGAGTAGGCTAACTACGCCTCATTCCTCGGGATTTGCGCGCCTTGAACTTGAACTTTTTTCTTTGCCATCAGAATTTTTACTTTTTACGAGATTGACAATGAGTGTTTCAGGAAAAGCAGCAAAGAACAGTGTTATTGCGATTCTGTTTGCAGTAACTGCATATTTGTGCGGCTGCTCCCATGGCCCTGTAAGGCATTACACGCTTGGCTACTACCGGTATGCGACAATTGAATTTACGAAACATTCACATTGGGCTTTAAAACCGCTTGCACTGCCTTTCGGACTTGTAACAGATGCGGTATTGATTGTTGCGGATACGGCAGCGACCCCGGTGGCTCCTTTAATTCTTCCTCCCATTGAGATAGAGTACAGCGATGATCCCGAGATTAATGGGGCTGCAAACATCTATATCCCAAGCTATCCATTCGCACTTGTCAAAATCGGATTTTTAGGAATGGGCTCCGGCAGCAAAGAGGAGTATGAGAAGCTGTTCGGATTTGAATCCACACTTTTCCAGGACCAGATGGAAGCGGGTGATAGCTTAGAGAAACAATAGTGCCCAGAAGGTGATTCTGAGAATCACCATATAATATATAGTATGCGAGTACAAACAAAGAGGAGCATGGAGGTGTCGCCATGAGACTTCAGGAGCTGATTAAAAAAGATTTGATCTCTGCGATGAAGGAGAGGGATGAGGAAAAGAAGTCGGCTATTCGAGTTGTAATGGGGGAGTTCGGAAGGCTTGATAAAAAGGAACTGGCTGATGATGATGTTATCAGTGTTCTTAAAAAGCTGATTAAGGCTGAGAAAGAGATGCTTGACGCAAAAGGAGAAACAGCCGATTCAGGATTCATCACAACCCTTGAAAAATATCTGCCTAGCATGGCATCAGAAGATGAAATCCGGGTATGGATTCAGCAGAATGTCAATTTTACACAGTTCAACAACAGAATGCAGGCCATGAGGCCCATCATGAGTCACTTCGGATCTTCAGCAGACGGGAATATTGTAAAAAAGATTTTGCAGAGCGTATAGGGAATTCGAATATTCTGTTTCAGAGCAGAAGGTGTTGCTTTTTGAACGGCGGATCACTTTTGCCGTTTGCTTTTGTTCTTTTTTTTCAGGCAGGTTTTATCTTTCCGCACAATCGCGCAAACCTTCTGATTATCCAGCTCCTTACAGTTGGTGTGAGCATACAGGGGACATTCAGGATGTTGTTTGGACACATCTCCTCCTTGTTTTCGTGTATGTTCCGAAAATTTTGAAAGCCTCCCCATATATGGAGGAGGCTTTTTTTGTTTCATCTATGTTTATTCGTTTACTCTATTACACAAAATACTTGAGCATCGAAAGGTAACAACCTTTCGCGGTGCAAGCATCATATCTTCCCCGGTTGAAGGATTGCGGCCTTTTCTTTCCTTTTTTTCCCTGACACAGAATTTTCCAAATCCTGATATTAGAACATCGTTTCCGGATTCAAGGTCTTTCTTTATGAGCTCTAACAGGGTTTCAACGATTTCGGATGATTGATTTTTGGGGAATCCGATCTGATCCTGTATAGAATTTATGATATCAGCCTTTGTAATTGCCATAGCGGTATGTTCTCCTTTGTAAATTGTTTTTTTCCCTGAAAAACGTCCTATCAAATACGTTTTTTTAGCGATTGTGTCAAGAAAATAAATATGTTATAAGAAAAAGCATTGAGGTACTTCGTCGGAGAAGCCTTTTTAGTGCCCATCCATTAATGGAGGGACACTTTTTGGAATGCAAATCCTGAAAGACAGGCCTTGCCGGCACAGATTATTGACATCCGGCTTTTTTTGAATAATAGATGATGGGCAATATTTCAGCGCAGTAAATCTGACAGCTTCGTAAAAAGTCCAATTTCTTTGTTGCGCTTCATCTTGTATAATTGCGTAATAGGCTAACTATGCACGCCTTCGGCTACCGCTGCACTGTTGTGCACGGTATTATACAAGATTTGTGCGCCTCGAACTTGAACTTTTTACTTTGCTGTCTGTTTTGCGACTTTTTACGAGTTCATCAAATCTAATCCCCTGCAAAATTTACTAAGGACGCAGGACGCAAACCCCATAACACTAAGCTTTTGGAATTTAAAATGATTAACATTGAGATCATGAAAAAGGACGGTCAACGGTTTTCAGAGAGTTTCTGGAAAAACAAAGGGAGAACAGTTCAGAAACAGCCTCAGAATCCGATTGCGGCAAGGCAGGCTCTCTATAACAAAGACACGAGGCCTGATAAGGTATCACTGGCCCAGGGAATGGTATTTAATGATGAAGATCGAATAAGGGTATATGTCAGGGCAAATAACGCCTGGTATGATTCTGTTGAAGAAGCTGAAAAAGCGGGATGCAGCCGGGAGCAATGCGATCTGTTCAAGAACAGTGAAGGGAAAATTTACCATTCACCGGCTGTGTTTGTTGCACACCAGCGGGCTCTCGAGCGTTTCGGAAAGCAGCAGTTTGGTGATGATATCAAGGAAAATCCCTGTGCTTACGGCACGCCGGCGGCACCCGCGCTTCAGGAGGCCATTGCTTTTGACGGAGAAGACATATACGGCAAAGGGAAGTATGATGCGAAAAAAACCATTTCATACCAGACCGTTGGAATGGCCAGCGGGTATAGACATCTGACGCTTCCGTTACTGAATTCCGTTCGCAGGTCAGTAGACCTTCCTCAGATTGAAACGGTTGTAATGGGGACAAATTCCTACGGCGCTTACCCGGCCACTTTTAAGGATTTTTCCATAAAACGATACCGGTATATGGATGAAAACGGAGATTTTGATTTTAAATCCTTTCAGAAAGCTTCTGAAATGTTTGATCCGCAGACAACGTTGTTTCTGTTTGACATGAGTACGGGGAACAATTTTATCGGGACTCGAAGAACAAGAGAGGATAACGAAAACATTGCACAGGTTTTGATCGATAAACGCATTTACAGTGAATATGATATTGCGTATCCCAATTTTGACCCGGACTTTGATTCAGAATGGGAGGTTTACAGGATCCTTCAGAAGGCTGGTGCTCCGCATGGTGTTCAAAGCTCACGGGGCAAAAAAGACAAGTATGCTTCCAGGCTGGCGTTTCACCATTTGTACCTCGGTTCCGGAGAACAGCGTGCTGAAATTTTCAGCCATTTTATAACCGAGAACAGAAATACCTTCCTTGCCATGCCGGACACATGGATGCATCTGACTGAAATCGCCCGCGACCCGTCCCTTAAGGAGGCGCATAAAAAGGATAACCGGATATTTGTGGAGATTGTAAATAATTCCAGGAAAAAATTATCGGAAGCGCTGTCCTGGAACTGGATGAAGAAGAGATTCGGAATGTTCGACATGGTAAACATCACCCATGAAGGTTCGGATAAGCTGGGGGAGGAATACGGGATATATGTCGTTCCGGCTCGGAATCAGAACCTCATCGGAAAAGACAACCAGCCTGTGGAGGTGATTCGAATTAAACACGGCCTGTCTGATTCGAAAATTCAAAGAGTTGTAGAGGCGCTGCAGGAGACCATTAAAAAATATCCCAGCGAACCGGGAAGAAAAAATCCGGATATTATTATTGCAGATTAAGTCGGGAAACTACAGAAAAGCAGGCGTTTCATTCTGAAGCGCCTGCTTTTTTTTCATAGCAACACCCCTTTTCATTTTATACCGGATTGCTCATTTTTGCTTGAATCAGAAGGCTGTCACTTCTAGGGTGCTGATACCGCCGGATAAAGGCCTGACCTCAATTTTTGAGGAGATTCTCTCTTTCAGTGCTTCCACATGAGAAATGACACCGATGGTTTTGCCGGTGGCGTTCAGGGTGTCCAGAGCGGAGAGAGCAGTTTCAAGCGTTTCGGAATCAAGTGTGCCGAATCCCTCATCGAGAAACAGGGATTCTACAGCGGTTCTTTGGCTGCTTAAATCAGAAAGCCCAAGAGCAAGGGCGAGGCTGACAAGAAAGCTTTCACCGCCTGACAGGTTGTCTGTAGGGCGAACCTGGTCGCCATAAAACGTGTCAATCACCTCAATTGCCAGATCGGAAGATTCGCTTCGTTTCAGCAGATAACGCCGGTTCAGCATATCAAGATAAATATTGGCTTTTTCGATCAGGGTTTCAAGGGTAAGCCCCTGGGCAAATTTTCTGAATTTAGCACCATCTGCCGATCCGATCAGTTCGTTCAAAGTATTCCATCTCAGACACTCTTTTTTTTGACGGTTTGCTTCATCCAATTTTTGTCGATGGCCCTCCACTCGTTTTTCATTCTCTTCCAAAAGGGATCGGACCGCTCCTTTCTCACTGTTTAACTCAGATTTTTGTTTTTCCGATGTGTTTATCTTTTCAAGTATCGATCCCATACTATTTCGGGTGATTGGATTTTTTAGAATTTCGTTCAGTTTGTCCCGGCTGTCTTTTTGCAGCGAATGATTTTCAGTTTTTCTTTTTTCTATGTCTTTCTTCAGGTTTTGAAGCTTCTCCACCTCTTTTTCCTGAAGGAAGGCTTTGAGAAAATTTTCTTCGTCGGGGAAACCGGTTTTCGCAAGTCGGGTGATAAATGTTTCGGATGCCAGGGCTGTTTCCTGTGCGATTTTTTTCAGCTCGGATTGATTCTGTTTCAACGTCTCCTGTTTTGCGGCAAGCTGCTTTTTTATTTCCGTTATTTCGGAGTGAAGGTTTTTCAGATCGTTTTCGAAAGAGATGGTTTTTTTCTTGAGGTGTTCCTGAATTTTTACAGGATTCTGATCGCCAAAAAGTATTTTTCGTTTTTCGATCATACCGCTGAGGGTATTTTGAAAACCTTTGATCTTCTTTTTTTCATCTTCTATCTGTTTTTCATATGTCTCGAAGACGGTTTTGATAACAGCCAGTTCTTCTTTAAGGGGGTTGAGTTTCTCGTTGAGTTTTTCAAGGTTTTTTACTTGCTCCTGAAAGGAGTCGGATCGGATGGATAGGCGGTTAACCAGTTTGCCGCCGGCATCCGCATCCGTAATCTGCTCCTTATAAGGGTTTAGAATCGTATTCAGACCCAACAGCGATTTTTGATAATTGCGGTCCTCTTCTTCAAGCTCTTTTTCCATGCGAGCGGCTTCTTCTTCAATGGATTTTTGCTGGTTTTCCGCCTTTTCACATTTTACGACAGCATCCGAAAGGCTTCGGGTTTCAATAAGGATGTTCTCATTAAGCTTTGCAAGAAGATCTTTTGTCTTTTTGATATTTTGAAGATCGGCGGTTGTTTTGGCAATCTCTTTGGTGATTGTTTTAAGCTTTTTGCTCAGGCTTTCCATTTGATCAGGAGAGATGTCAAGATCTGTGAATTCGAGCAGGCCTTTAAACTCGGTATCAAATTTTTCCAGGCACACCTTTTGTTCGGCTAAAATTTTTTCGTTTTGTTCATTCTGGGTAATTAGCTTTGTCGCATCTTTTTCAGCTTTTTGGATCTGTTTTCTGATGCTTTTTAATTCTTTTCGTAATAGATGGAGCCGGTCTGCCGTGTTGGAAGACGCCGGCGCATGATCTGCCCAGGGGTGCTCTGTCGATCCGCAAAGAGGGCAGGGACCATCCTTTACAAGCTCTTTTCTCCTTTCTTCCAGACTTTTAATTGCATCTTCAAGTTCTTTTGCTTTTTCAAGATGCAGAATCTCTTTTTCTTTATTCTTTTTTTCTCGTTCAAGACTTCTGATAAGACCATTTGTTTTAGAAAGATTTTTCTCAGCTTTTTTTATTTCGGAGATAAGGGCATCTTGCTTTTTTTTCATATCTTCAATCTGAGCGCCCTTTTCCATAAGGTTTTTTATATTCTGCTGATTTTTTTTGAGTTGCTCCTCTTTGTTCTCCAAAAACGGCAGGTCCTTTCCGGATAGCAAAGCGGTCAGTTTTCCGGCAATTTCTTCTTTTTCACGGCTCTTTTTCTTAAGCCGGGCTTCTATTTTTTTAAGCAGAGCCCATTCTTTTTTGTTGTCTTTCAAGGCGGTTATGCGCTTTTTTTTGCTGTTTTCGATTCGGCTTTGTTTTTCAATTTTCTTTTTGGAAAGGTTTTTCAAGACAGAGGTGATCTCCTGAAGGAGCGGTAAATCCTTTACAAGAGATTTGTCAGGCTCATGATCTGAAAGATATTTCCTGCAGTTCCTGATCTCTTTTTCCGTTTTGATTATTTCTGACTTCTTGTCCTTTTTTTGACCTTTAACGTGCTCTGCTTTTCCTTCAATTTCGAGCAGTTCTTTTTTCTGCTCGGTTATAATATCTTCTTCTTTTTTGATCAGACTGTCCTGCCTGACGGTTTCGGTAATTGAGGTCTGAAGCTTTTCTTTTTCAGCTTTGAAGATTTCAAATTTATCTGATTTTTCTTTTCTCTTTTGTTCTGAATTATCGAGTTCCGTCTCAAGGCAGGGAATCGTCTTCTCTGAATCGGTGATTCTGCTGTTTATCCTTTCAATTTGTGAGCGAAACCCCTGAAGAATTATATGGGATTCCCTGACAGGCAAAGCCTTCTGATGTTGTTCAAGCCTTTCAAAATCAGGCTTTGCTCTTTCTTCCTCTTCGGATATCCGGAGCAGCTTTTCCCGGGATTCAGTGACGGCGGTTTCCAGTCTGCGAACGTCTTCCAGAATTTTTTTTTCTTCAAAGAGCTGTGCGAGGTTTTTTTCGGTTTCTGTAATTTGGGACCTGATTTCGAATAGTTTTTCTTTTTTTTCTTGAACAGCCTCTGCGGGCAAAAGGCTGAAACTTTCGAGGATGGCATCCAGTTTTATGAGCTTTTGTTTTTCGATTTTGTCTTTGTTGAAAGCGGTTTTTGAAATATACGTATAAATTTCCGTTCCGGTCATTTTTTCAAGAAGAACCGCCCGGTCATCTTCAGCAGCCTGTAAAAATGCAGTAAAATTTCCCTGGGCAAGCATAATTGATCTTGAAAAGCGCTCATAATCCAAACCGGTAAGCTCTTCCACCTTTACCGGAACCTGTGAAATTTTATCTGCAATGATTTTTCCGGTATCTTCCTCCACAAGCTCCATTTTTGGCGACTGAAATTTTCCATCGGGTTTATTTCTTGCCCTGTATCTCGCATACCAGGAGCGATATTTTTTTCCGCTTATAGAAAACGTAACTTCCGCTTTGCACTCACCCGTATGATGAGTCATAAGCTGTTCGAGCTCTTTTTTATTGGGAAGTCGAGGGGTTTTTCCGTAAAGCGCAACACATATCGCATCAAGGATGCTTGTCTTTCCCGCTCCGGTGGGGCCGGTGATGACAAAGAGGCCGGAGTCACCCAGCGGTGACTCCTCAAAATTTATATTAAATTCACCCTTTAGAGAATTAATGTTCAAAAGATTCAGCTTAAGAACTCTCATGAAAATCCTCAACACTTTCGTTTACAGCATTTAGGATTTCATGAAATGCATGCATCAGACCAATTTTTAGATCTTCTTCGATCTCTATCTCTTTTTCCAGTCTTTTTTGAAAGACCGACTCCGGTGTAAAATTGTCAAGCGTTTCAGATGGAGCTGTTTTTTGTAATCTTCTGTCCCGGGAGGTTTTGAGGTTTTTGATAGCCAGAATATCAAGCTTCTGCTCATTCGCCAGATCGTTTACGGCTTTTTCAATATCGGGCTTCCAGTTCTTCTCCAAAACAGAAACTTCAACCCAGATTGGGTCATCGACATTTTTTTTACGGAGAGTTTTGAGCTGTGTAATGACCTGGTCAAGACTGCCTTTTGCGGTCCGCAGTTTCTGAAACTCAGGTATCTCAATGGTTTTTATTTCGGGCTCTTTTTTTCCTTGGTCAAAGGTTATGCAAACAACCTGTTTTGTATTATCGGCTTCGCTGAAACTCAAGGGTATGGGGGCGCCCGAGTATCTTATGTTTCGGTATTTTCCAACCTTTTGCGGCCGGTGAAGATGGCCCAAGGCAAGGTAATCAAATTCTTTTGGAAATGTGTCGGCAGTGACCTTCCCCAGGGAGCCCACATGGATTTCACGAAGACCTTCTTCATCCTTTACGTCACCTCCCTCCGCGAAGAGATGGCCTGTTGCAACCACAGGAATCTTTTTTTCGGTCAGGTCGGCTTTCTTTTTTATGGCTGCATCTTTCACCAGCGAATAATGTTTCTTGATCCCTTCCAAAAGAGCCCGGCTTTTTCCCTGGTAGCTTTCGCCCGGAACAGATTTCCGAATATCCCGATCTCTTAAAAACGGCACGGCACAGATTATTCCTGAGGGCTCTCCCAAAGAATTTCTAATAACGATGATTTCATCGTTAATATCAACGGAAATGCCTCCTGTTACATGAACATTCAGCGCTTCAAGAATATTTTTTGGAGCATTCAGGGTTGACACAGAATCATGATTTCCGCCTACAATGACGGTATGGCATGAAGTTGTTGAGGAGACACGGGCTAAAAAGCTGTAATACATCTTTAATGCGTAGTTTGGCGGAGAAATTGTGTCAAAGATATCTCCCGCAACAAGCAGAACATCCGCAGATTCTTTTTTTATCAGCAGCACCAGCCATTCAAGAAATTTTTCATGCTCTTTTTTTCTGTCTTTGAACATGAAATTTTGGCCCAAATGCCAGTCTGACGTATGAATCAGTTTCATTTTTTTTCGAAAACCGACATAATATTATCAGCTTTTGAGTCTTCGAGCACAAAGGCGTAACTGTTCCATGAGGAAATTGTCGGATATTCCCGGCTTTCATCAGTGGCTTTTTTAAATATCGAAAGAGACAGCTCATCTATACCCCGAAGGTGAACTGTATAAACTGGTTCTTTGAGATCCTCTTTTTTGCCGGGAAGATAACTTTTACATTTGAGGCCTGAAAGGGATGACAGCAGGCTGTTTATTTTTGTGTCTTCAACGGTTTTTCCGTCACCATCCTGCCAGATTGTTTTGGTTTCCGGCGGCCGGCTCTTTTCTTCTTTTTTGGAATCCTTGCCCGGCTTCACGGAATCCTTGTCCGGCTTTACTTCAACAGGTATCTGTTTTTTTGAAAGAGCAAGTGAGCGGTCTCCCTTGGCAATGGCTATTTCCTGAATTTCATTTCCGTCAAAGGAGAGAACGGTTTTGTCCCTCAGATTATCAACGGTCTGTTCGAACTGGGATCGAAAGTTTTTTCGGGCGTGGTAAACTTTGGGATCTTTTTCAACTCTTATGAAGGTGTGCCTGAATGAGGGGGCGGCCTTACCAATATCGAATTCTCGTTTCAGGGCATCACCTTTGAATGCGCGAACATGAATTCGCTGATCTTCCCCCAGATCATAGCGAATATAGTTTTCCGATTCTGAAACAAGTGCGGTCAGGGAAAGATCATCTATGATATCAAGAATTTTTTCTACCTTTCCGGAATCCGCCGGATATGCATCAGGACCGATCACCCACTTATCATCCTGCCTTATGAGTGTAATCGGTTCATTTTTTTTGGAAATTTCGATTTTGGTGATATCCTTTTTGGAGATCTCCGCCATTTCCGGAAGCGTATAATGGACTTTATCTGATTTGTGAATCGTAAGATATACTGACAAACCAACAATGATTGCCGCAAGTATGATATATTCCTTTTTCATTTTCATTGTTCGCCTTTCCTAACTTTTCTGAAATATCATCCGGATCTGTTTTTTTCTTGAGCGTCGCTTGAGCCACACAAAAAATCCGAAAAAAGATACAAGGACCGGCAGTCCGGCAATATTGAAATACTTGACCGCGGTTTTTGTCAAAGCATCTGTTTCAAACAAAGGATTCAACGTTTGCTCCTTGCTGCGCATAAGGGCAGTGTCCTCCCTGTTATTCAGGTAGTCGATCACATTCAGGATGAAGGTAGTATTTGGGCCTTTGCCTTCGCTGTCCAGAATATTATTTTTTAGCATATCTGAAGAGGCAAGCATAAAGATTTTGGCTGGTTTGCTCTTTGCAATAAATCCTCCCTGCCCCTCGACTTTTGACAGGTCGATCTCCGGCTTTTCTTCTTCAGGGGTTTTGGGACCTATAGTCTCGATATCCTTTTCGTCTTCGTCCGCATCGTCTGATTCGGTTTTTTTCACAGGGATCGGTTTTCCGTCAAAATAACTCTGAAACTCTCCTTCCAGCAGAAAGGAAAGGGGCATACTCTCTTTTTCATCATCGGATTTAGGGGGCCTGATAAATCTTGGATTGAGGCTGATCCTTCCCTTCATTTCCCATGATTTGTCTGATGAGGAAAACAGGTTTGTGGCTTTAATATTGCCTGCCTTGATCCGGTCTTCCAGAAGTTCAAGCGGTGAAATTTTCAACGTAATCAGGCCTTTTATGTTTTTCATAAAGGTCGGTTCTGGGTTGATATTTTCCTGCTGAATAATCGGGGCAAAATAGATCGGCGTTTCACCACCGCCGAATTGCGGAGCATTGGTCTGTTTGTAACAGTTTTCATCCATGACATAGGATTTTTTTGCTCGAACCCCATAATGATTCAGCAGTTTTTCGAGTCCTGTATCTATCGGCACATATGCAGGTCCCTGGTTGAAGGAAAACGTCTGACGTCTCTGCGGCATCACCTCTTTAAATCTATCCATAATAACGGCAAGGCTTTTTCCCCGCATCAGATATTGGTCAATCTGGTACAGCTCATAATCGGTAAACGGCTCCGTGGGTCCGGCGATGATCATGCATTTCAAGCTTTCCGGTATTTTTTCGTCTGTAAGACTGATGTTTTTAAATGAATAGTTTCGCGAAACAAGAGAATTGAAATTGGAGAGTCCCTCCTCCTGTGGCCCCATCATGGGGTTTGCCGGCGGGCTTCCGAAAAGGCTCAGCGCGCCGTGATCTGAAAGAAATCCGATATTTTCATTTATATCGATAAGGGTTTCAATGTTTTCATTTAAAATCTCCTCCAAAGATTCCATGTCGATCAGCTCATATCGTGTACCGATAAGCGGAAACTGTATGATACTGAGAAGAGGGACATCGACAATTTTTTTCTCATACCTCATTGTCAGGCCGATAATACCTGATCCCGGATCGATATTCTTTTGAGGAATGGCAGGCCATTTCAATGCCATCAGGCTCTGTTCCGCTGCTTCCGCTTCAATTTTCGGGTCTTCTGAAGGATCGAGATATGTAAATTCGATCTTGCCGTAATTTTTTGAATTCAGTTTTTCAACAGCCTTTTCAACTTTTTCGGGTAATTGGGGGAGGCTTTTCAGGCCCATAAAAGGCGCTACCTGTTTCATGGATGAAGACAGGTATAGTGTAATCTGAATTTTTTGCTTTAAAGCGAGAAGCGCACTGATTTTGTTATTCAGTTTCTGAATTGATGTTGTCAGCTTGTATTCAAGGCCTTCCGTAGAAGTAATGGTCGGAATTTTTTCAATGATGTCACCATGGATGATCACAAGGCCCATGAAAGCATTCTTGAATTTAATCTCATCCTTTTCAAAGTGGCGGATCTGGACAGGGTTGATTCCATAATTTCTTGCAAGGGTTCTATTTTCTTCAACGTTCTCCCCGACTCCTTCTCCTTCGGGGCTGATATTATAAAATCGATAATTAAAATAATTGTGATATTTACCCGCATGGATAGCATATTCTTCCAGCAGGTCATGAAGATACTGCTCGGTATTGTTATAGGGGGCAGGAAGATTTTTGGTAAAGAAAATATTGATGGTCAAAGGCTCTGAAAGGGTTGCAACAACTTCCTTGCTGGCGTCGGATATCGAATAAATTTTACTGTTTGTAAGGTCAACCCTGGTAAACAGTGTCATACCGGCAATGTTGATCAGAACGATAACGATTAGATAAATGAAAAATTTGATATATTTTCCGGATCTGCTTATTTTACCCATGTTATTCTCCTTATTCCTTTTCCTGCATGGCCAGATGTGCTCCGTAGAGGCCTATAAAAACAACGCTTAGAAAGTAGATGATATCCCTGGAGTCGATAATGCCTTTTGAAATGTTTTGAAAATGGAAATCCGCTCCAAGGTAACCGATCACTCCAAGAAAAGATCCCGGAAAGAGAAACAGCATCTTGTCTATCAGTGTGAGGCTGAAACAGATGGCCATCCCGACAATAAAGGCGATAATCTGGTTTCGCGTAAGGGATGAAGCAAAAAGACCAATAGCTGTATAGGCTGATCCCATTAGGATGGCGCCGATGTAACCACCGATCACCGGACCCCAGTCGAGCTCTCCCAGGAAAGCGACGGTAATGGCGTAGGCAACGGTCGGCAGCAGCATGGCTGCCACCATGGCTACTCCCGCAAGCAGCTTTCCTAAAATTACATCTTTGAAGGTTACCGGCATGGTGAGAAGAATTTCATATGATCCGATGTTCAGCTCTTCGGAAAAAAGGCGCATGGTAATAGCCGGTATTACAAAGGAAAAAATAAGAGGAAGGAGCGAAAAAAAGTTTCTGAGGGTAACCTGGTTGTACAGAAAAAAGGTTGAAAAAAATAACCACCCTGTTACCAGAAGAAAGACAGATATGACGATATAGGCAATGGGTGATATAAAATAGTCTTTAAACTCTTTATTGAATATATGGGTTACCTGCCGCATGTCAATTCTCCTTGGTCAGTTCGCGGAATATGTTTTCTAATGACTTTCTTTCCTGATGAAATTCCATCAGAATCCAGTCTTTCAGCTTTATTCTCCGGTAAATTGATCTCCGAAGGTCATCAGTGCTCCTGCAGGTAAGTCGGAGGCTCAGCATTTCCGGATCGTCCGTATTTACCGTACTGATTTCTTTAATACCATCAATGGAATCAAATTCTTTTTTGACTTCATTTTCATCAGCATTAAGGAGGGAAATGTTGATCACATTGTCCCTATTACCCGTCAGTTTAAGTGATTCCGTACTTCCGTCGGCCACGATTTTTCCCTTATTGATGATTACGACTCTATCGCAGGTAGCCTCTGCCTCACTGAGTATGTGAGTTGAAAGGATAATGGTTTTTTCCTTTCCGATCCGGCGTATAATTTCCCTGATTTCGACGATTTGATTCGGATCAAGCCCTGAAGTCGGCTCGTCCAGAATCAGTATCTCCGGATCACTCATCATGGCATGGGCAATGCCTACACGCTGTTTCAGTCCCTTTGAGAGCTCGCTGATGGGCCTGTGCATAATACCGCTTAAGCCGCACAGTTCAGACAGTTTTCTAAGCCTTGAAATTTTTTTGTCTGGCCTGATGCCCCTAATGTTTGCCACGTAGTCCAGGTAGTCGTATACCAGCATGCTGTGGTACAGGGGTGCTGATTCCGGCAGATATCCCAGCAGCCTTTTGATATCAAGGGAATCCTCTCGAATCGAATACTCTTTGATATGGATGTCACCCGAAGTTGGCAGAAAAAAACCTGTCAGCATCCTGAGAACGGTGGTTTTTCCGGCTCCGTTCGGTCCTAAGAGCCCTAAAATTTCTCCCTTCCGTATGTGAAGGTTGATCTGATCCACCGCGCAAAATTCATTGTAATACTTTGTCAGGTTTTCCACACGGATCATGCGTTTCTCCTTTTACACTGTTATCGAAAAATCGAAAAAAAAAGATTTTCCGATAACGAAAATCTCTAGTTCCTTTATGAATAGCGTCCGAATTAAATTGTATTTTGCATTGTAGATAACGTTATATTATGAATTTGTCAAAGGCCGAATTTCCCGGTAACTTGTGCGTTATTTTTGACGAACCATTGAAATTTGTTATAAAAATCAGGTTCACACCCTATTAGATGAAAAAAATATTAATTCTTTCGATTTTGTTAAGGTGAATTTTTTAACGGCTCTTTACAAGTTTTTCAGCCATGGCGAAACCGGCGCTGCGGTCCAGGATGCGTCCTGTATCCTGGGCTTCCCTGATTTTTTCAAGCGCTCGTCCCAGTTCAGGACCGGGCTTCATCCCCAGTGAGATCAAATCGTTCCCGCTGATAACATTTTTCCGTTTTAACTTTGTTCTGATTTCACTGTAATACTCCATGACCATTTTTTTGGACCAGGCCAGGTGAGCTTCCCGTTCGGATTTTTTTGAGGCTGGTCCGCGGGTACTCATGGAATCCGCCATCTCAATGATAATGAGTGGAATTATATCATCATTCAGCTTTCCGAACCATTTCAGAATTGTTTTTTCTTTTACACCAGGTCTTGAAAGATAAAGGATGTGCATATGTTCTGTTATCATTGTTCGAAGAAACTCCCTATCCCGGTTGGACATTTTCAGCCTTACGGAGATAGCGGAAGCGATTTTTCCCCCCTCCCTGTCATGATCGTGAAAATTTATTTCACGGGATTCTCCGCGGGCCTTTTTTTTTGCGGGTTTTCCTACATCGTGGAGCAGCGCTGCCATTTTCATCAGAGGAAGTCGATTGCCTTCACTAAGGTTATCCTCTACATGCCGTGATGCCTCTGAAAAATAGTTTTTCAAATTGGCTGCAATATATTCACACGTTTCAAGTACGGCCAGGGAGTGATTCCAGACATCCAGATGATGAAATCCATTCTGAAGGCAGTTCTTCATTGTCCTGATCTCTGGAAATATAACTTCAAGAAGTCCCAGTTCGTCCATCATGCGAATACTTGAAGCTGCCGGATTTGTTTTGAGCAGGTTTAGAAGTTCTACCAGGATGCGTTCGGCAGATATTTCAGAAAGCAGTAGACAGTTTTCTCTGATTGACCTGATGGTAAACTCTTCAATCGTGAATTTGAGTTCAGCAGCAAAACGAAAGGCTCGCAGGGTTCTCAATGGGTCGGATTTGAAAACATCCGGGCCGGTAATACGGATTGAATTATGTTTAAGGTCATGCATACCGGCCAGAGGATCAATAACTCGGCCTAATTTGCCTTGTTTTGTGATTTGAATTGCGATGGCGTTTATTGTAAAATCCCGCATCTTAAGATCATTTTCTATTGATCCGTTCTGAAGTTCAACAACATCAAGAAAATCATCCGTGTTTTTCCGGTTAACCACACGATGGCAAACCGTTTTTTTCCCCCTCCCCAGAGGTACAATTGCAGCTTTGTGATATTTTGCCAGAATTGCAGCGGCCTTTTCCGGGTTGCCACAGGCCAGATCAATGTCTTTTATTTGCCTGGAAAGGAGATGATCCCGCACAGCACCGCCAACAAGATACAGAGGCGGCATGGCATCCTTCACAGGGGCTATCCATTTGGACAGCATATTTTCAATAGGGGACACTTTTTAAACTCTTTCATCAGATCGGAGATTTTATAAAGTTCAGTATTTCTGGAGCATATATCATACTTTGCCGGGGAATACGATTGGAATCTCTTCGGTTGTGGCTACAGGATGGTAATGAACGTGGACCTTACGCATAAGATCAATATTTTCGATCAGGATATCTTCTACCAGTGTGGCAATTTTATCACCTTCGGCTACACTTAGAAAACCGTCCACGCCGATTGTGACATTAGCAACCAGATATGGTCCGAATCGGTGAGCATGGATCTCTTCTATTTCTTTTACGCCTTGGATGGAATTCAAGAAGCCGGCAATTTGTTGTGCAAGGGTTTTGCCCGGCAGCGTATCCATCAAATCTGCCGTTGATTCGCGTAAAATCTCAATGCCCGTTCCCAGGATGATCATCGAAACAATTGCTCCGGCCATAGGGTCAACCCAGGGATAGCCGAACCGGCCGAAAAAAATGCCGATAGAGGCAGCCATGGCTGAGAATATGTCGTTTCGATGATCAAAAGCCAGAGCAAGTATGGCTGAGTTTTGAGTCTGCCGCCCTACTTTCAGTGTCCAAATCGTCAGCAACAATTTTGCCGCCACAGTGAACAAGGCGACCCATAATGCGGTAATCGTGGCGCCGCTGAAATCACCTTCCCCTATATAAAGATCATACACACTGTTAATTGAATTCCAGAAAATGGCAATGGCTGTGGTTATTACAAACGAGCCCACAACAAGGGCAGCGACACTTTCCATCTGGTCATGACCATAGGGGTGATCTTCATCAGGCGGCTTTCCTGAAAGGCGAATAAATATACTCACAACAATCCCGTATGCGACATCAGATGTGGAATTGATGCCGTCGGCGAGTAAGGCAGGGCTATGCCCCAGAATACCGATACTCGTTTTCAGGATAGCTAAAATGAAATTTGCAGCCAATCCTATATAGACTGTCAGGATGCTTTTTCGATTTCGTTTTTCAATAATCATCGTTTCGGTTCAGTTGCTTTCTTTTTCAACTCTTTCCCGGCAGATTCAGGTAAAAGTGATTTCGTGATTGATTTTTATACAGCCGATCACACTTTGTGCCCCCGGACAAAAAGGAAGATATGTATTCAGGGCATCTTCCGCATCTTTTTCCTGCTCACGATTCACCTTTAAAAAATAGTTAACATGAATGCTGGTAATTTTCAGCACGCCATCAACATTCTCGATGTCACCTTTAACTTCCGCATGGTATCGATCTTGAGATGTTACAATTTTTTTACCGGCAAGCACCGCCGCCAGAGTTCCCATCATTCACCCGCCGACTCCTCCAATAATGTGATCAAGGGTAGCAGCATGCTCCTTTTTCGGTTCCAATCCGTAAAATTTTTTTATTCCGCCATGAACGCCGTAAAAAACAGGCTCGGAAAAACCTTTGATCATTGCTTTTCGGGTTGGCCCCTCTTCCGGGGTAATGGTGATATGAGACGTATGAATTACTTTTGACATCACACCTCCTTTGTGAAAAAATAAGCGCGTCTTAACTCATTATCAAACGACAGGCCATGATAACCCCGCCGAAAAAAAAGAATTCTTGATTGTGATTCTTACAATTGGTATTAGCTGAGTAATTCATTTTTTGTTGGTGTACTTCCGGTGAGACCCAACAAACCGAAACGAAAAAATTTGTGTGAAGTTTTTTAAATATGGGGAAAAGATGGTTTAATGTCAATAAAATAGTTGATTGAATAATAGTATTGGCAATGCCGTAATAAAGCAGAAACATGCCGGCTTAATATGGTTTAAACATTTTAAATAAATTTAAGGAGTTATATGGCTATTATCACTATCTCCCGAGGTTCTTACAGTCGCGGCAAGGAAGTGGCCGAAAAACTGGCTTTAAAATTAGGATATGAGTGTATTTCCCGTGATATCCTGCTGGAAGCATCGAAAGAATTCAATATCCCGGAAATCAAGCTGGTGAGGGCCATCCACGATTCTCCGTCAGTGCTTGAACGCTACATGCACGGTAAGGAACGGTATATTTCCTATATAAAAAAAGCGTTACTCCAGCATGTACAGAAAGACAATGTCGTATACCACGGCCTGGCCGGTCATTTTTTTCTAACAGATATTCCCCATGTTCTCAAAATCAGAATTATCGCAGATATGGAGGAGCGCGTGAAAGAAGAAATCCTAAGGGAAAATATTTCTGCGGAAAAGGCTCTTTATATTCTGAAAAAGGATGATGACGAACGCCGCAAATGGGGCCTTCAGCTTTATGGCATTGATACATGGGACAGCAGGCTGTATGATATGGTGTTGCATATTAAAACTATAAAGACGGAAGATGCTATTGAAATGATTTATCAGACTGTCCAGACTCCGGTTTTCAAAACAACGCCGGAATCCCAAAAGATTTTAGATGACTCGCTTCTTGCCGCGAAAGTAAAAGCAGCGCTGGTAAAAATTGCGCCGATAGTTAAGGTTGCGACCGATAACGGCGTCGCCATGATTGGGAATGCTGAGGCACCGGTAACCGCAAAACAAAACGTCATTAATGAAATAAAAAAACTTGCAGAAGAAGTGGACGGCGTTAAAAAAGTGGTCGTTGCGGTGCATAAAAATGAAGAACGTCATGCCGTTAACCCCTTTCATAATATTTAACGGGCGTCCTGACCGCAAGGGGCTGAGCCTATCCGATAGTCCTTGATTAATATAAAATCAATTCGTTTCAAATAGTGCTGGTCATGCCGGTATCGGACAATGAGGAGCATCATGACAATTGTGACTATTTCCAGGGGATCTTACAGCAGGGGTAAGGAAGTGGCTGAAAAACTATCCGCCGCAATGGACTACGAATGCCTTTCCCGTGAAATTGTTCTCGAGGCTTCTGAGCAATTCAACATACCCGAGATAAAACTGGTCAGGGCCATACATGATGCGCCTTCGGTTTTTGATCGGTTCACCTCCGGTAAAGAGAGATACATCGCTTTTTTCCGTGCGGCGCTGTTAAAAAGGTTAGAGAAAGATAATCTGATTTATCATGGCCTGGCCGGGCATTCTTTTTTGCAAAAGATTCCTCATGTGATAAAAGTACGCATCATTGCGGATCTGGAAGACCGGATAAGAGAAGAAATGAAGCGTGAAAATATTTCCAGCGAACAGGCTCGCCATATTTTGGTGAAGGATGATGCCGAGCGGCGCAAATGGAGTATGTCGCTTTACGGCCTGGACACGTGGGACCAGCGGTTTTATGACATGACGTTGCATCTGGATACCATGGATGTGGTCGATGCCGTGTCCATTATTCTCCATTCAATTCATCGGCCCTGCTTTCAAACGACATCA
>JAQYVL010000046.1 GCA_030145525.1 Desulfobacterales bacterium | reverse complement strand
AACTCTTCAACCATGGTAGAGGCTTTAAATGCGAACATACCGCTGTTCCAAAAAAAATTCCCTGCCTCAACAAACGATTTTGCCAATGACAGTTTTGGCTTCTCAATGAATCTTTTTATTGTCAACGCACCTTCTGATACGGCACTATCCCCTTCAACATATCCGTATCCTGTCTCCGGATAATGAGGGGTAATGCCAAAAGTGACAATATGCCCGCTTCGCGCAAGTCGTATTGCGGACTTTAATTTATCAAGAAATTTATCAACATCATCAATGACGTGATCTGCCGGAAAAACACAAAGCACCGGATCTTTTTCTTTTTTCATAATATTGAGTAACGCGTATAAAATAGCAGGCGCGGTATTTCTGCCACAGGGCTCACAAAGAATCTTCCCTTCCGGATCAATACCAATACTTTCCATATGCTTTGCGGTCTCATGAAAGTGTTCACTACCGCATATGATCCGAACCTTTTTAGTATCCAACAACGTCTCAATTCTTTTAATTGTCAACTGAACAAAAGAATTATCTCCAATAAACTTAACAAGCTGTTTTGGATACAACTCTCTTGAAACAGGCCACAATCTTGACCCGGTCCCCCCGGCAAGAAGGACAGAAAATACATTTTCAGCTTCAGGTAATGTTTTAACGTCGCTCATATCTTGAATTGCCATTTTTGCCTCTTTTTTTAAAACCATCCTCTGCATCAGAAGATGCTTCTGCACTACTGCAAATAGTTTCAACCGCATTATACCCTAAAAAACTATTCACCTCACGTGTTAAGAAAGACCCGGCTCTTAATCGGGTGGTATCCGGTAAAGCAACAACGGTCTCTGTTTTGTCAGGATTTAAAAGATGGACATACGCCTGACAGGTACCCGGGTACCGCTTAAAAATATCATTTAGTTTCATAAATGATTCCCGATTTATTTTATCCATATCAACATTAAAATGGATGCTGGCGGTCCATTTTTCCTCTACTTTATCCATAGGGAGAATGGTATCTGCAAGCAGCTTTATTGAATTTTCATCTTTTTGCACTCTGCCTTTAACAAATATGGCGTTTTCATCTGTTAAAAGATCATGAGAAGCGGCATATACAGAAGAAAAAACGACAATTTCTGCAGAACCGTGCATATCTTCCATTGTAACAAAAGCCATCAAATCACCTCTTTTTGTTTTGATTACTTTTGCTGCTACTACAATACCCCCCATCCGTATGACATCACCATCATTCTTTTCCTTTAAAAGAGCGGTATGTGTATTTGCAAATTTTTCAACCTTATCCCCATGTCTATCAAGCGGATGCCCGGAAATGTAAAAGCCTAAACATTCCTTTTCAAAGGCCAAAAGTTGTTTTTCATCCCATTCAGTGATCTCAGGGATTGGCGGTAGGTTTATCGACTGATCCGAACCGTTTGACTCAAAAAGCCCCATTTGCGGATCAGTCCTTTCCCTCTGAACCCTTTGTCCGTAATCAAGCGAGTCCTCCAGCACGGCCAGCATTCGTGATCGAAAAAAACCAGTGGAATCAAAAGCGCCGCATTTTATCAAACTTTCAATAACCCTTTTATTCACCTTCCGAAGATCAACCCGCTCACAAAATTTAAAGAGAGAATCAAACCGTTCCTCCCCTCTTTCTTCGATAATACAATCAATCGCAGCCTCTCCGACATTCTTCACTGCAACAAGGCCAAAGATGATTTCATTGCTTCTTACAGCAAACACTCTCTCACTTTCATTGATATCCGGCGGTCGAACTGTTATGCCGCTATTACGGCACTCTGCGATATACTTAACCACATTGTCCGTTGAATTCATTTCACTGGTAAGCAATGATGCCATGAATTCCACGGGAAAGTGCGCTTTTAAAAATGCGGTCTGATAAGCGATTAAGGCATATGCAGCGCTGTGAGACTTATTAAATCCATACCCTCCGAATTTTTCCATCAAGTCAAAAATATCTTTAGCTTTTTCAGGAGAAATATTATTTTCTTTAGCGCCGTTGATAAATCGCTCTCTGTGTTCGGCCATAATCTCTGTGATTTTCTTGCCCATTGCCTTTCTGAGATCATCTGCTTCGGCCATGGAATAATTCGCAAGGTCATTGGCAATTTTCATCACTTGTTCCTGATAAACAATAACACCATACGTTTCTTTTAAAATGGGTTCCAGCTCAGGAACTGAATATTTAACCGTCTTTTTCCCGTGTTTGCATTTTACAAAATCATCTACCATCCCGCTATCTAAAGGCCCGGGTCGATAAAGAGCAACCAACGCGACGATATCATCGAATGACTCAGGCTTTAGACGTGCAAGCAAATCTTTCATTCCGGTACTTTCGAGTTGAAAAACACCTGTTGTATTTCCGGATGATAGCAAATGATATGTTTTTGGATCATTAAAATCAAGATTCTCGATATCCGGCGATATCTTTCCTTGCCGCTCAATAAGAGACAATGTGTTCGCAATGACTGTCAGATTCCGTAGTCCCAAAAAATCAAACTTTATAAGCCCTATCTTCTCAACACACTGCATATCCAACTGGGTAACCACTTCACCTTTTTTACCTTTGTAAAGCGGCATATATTCATGCAGCGGTTTATCGGAGATGACAACACCCGCAGCATGGGTGTCGGCCTTAGTCCCTGTGCCATCCCCGAAGTCGGACACCCGAATTTCACGATTGATGAAGGAAAGATGGAAATGGGCATCGGCCACCACGGAGAACCGGGGCTGGAAGT
>JAQYVL010000045.1 GCA_030145525.1 Desulfobacterales bacterium | reverse complement strand
CAAGCTCAGAGTACATGACTTTGATATGAAGACGGATATTGCTCAGGTGGAAGCTGTTGCTAAAGCTATGGGCGATAAAATAAAAATCGGAGTGGACGCGAATCAGGCATTGCGGGTAACCATTGTAAATGATGCTCCTCTCTGGGATTTAACGCGAGCCAGGAATTTTGCCGATGCATGTGCCGATTTGGGTGTTACCTGGCTCGAGGAACCCCTTCCCATGGATGCGTATGAGGATCAGACAGCACTGGCTGCCTATAGCAAGGTTCCGATCAGCGGGGGGGAACTCCATACCAACGGATTTCCGGAGCTGAAGATGATGATCGAACGCAAGTGCTACAACATTTTTCAGCCGGATGCGATTATGACAGGCGGTATTGCCTCGACAATGGAAGTGGCGAAACTTTGCCGGAAGCATGATCTTTTATATACGCCTCATACCTGGACAAACGGAATCGGCTTTGCCGTGAATCTGCAGCTCATGCTTGCAAGCGGTTTCAATGGTAAAAAGCCGCTTGAATTTCCACTGAATCCGCCGTCATGGGTTGTGAATAAACGGGATGGATTGCTTGTTGAACAATATAACCATGAAAAGGGTATGTTAGACCCTCCAAAGCGCCCAGGGCTTGGTTTTGAAATCGACCCCAATGCATTACGCAAATATGGCAGGCGATTTTTTCGCATGGGGCCCATTGGGCTCAAGATTTTTGCAGTGCGGGATAAAGGCCTGAAGACAGCATTGGAAATTGACCGTAACCGAAAGCGTTTTGGCGTGACAGCAAAAACAAAATAAAAAGAAATATTTAAAGGTTTCCTTCGCTCTTGCCACGCATGCGTGGTTTTTCAAGTGGCAGTTTGATTAGAAAGTTTCCGGATCAATTGTCCTCCGTTCGTCTGGATTTATGATTTTCTGATGCTTTAATCTGCGATCATAACCATACCTTCTTTTCCAGTTGGTTCTTCTCTCTGTTTCGTTGGGCCGGGAGACCAGAACTCGTCTGTCCTTTATCCGCCTTCTGCCATCGTGATCTGTCGGATGTTTTGAAATTAAATGTCTGCTCATGGAAAACTCCTTTTTTTTATCCTGAATACTCTGTTAAAAATCGAGATGTCGGATGAAGACATGAGCAAAAAAACTGAAAATTCAGAAATACTATTTGTGATGCGGTCATAATGTATGAGAGTATTACCAGGTTTTGAAAATGATTCTTTTGAGGTCTGTGCAAAACGCTCAATCCTTTTCAACTCCGGTGGCGGGATCAGAAGATTTTAATCTTTTGAGTACACAGGATATTCTTAAAATAAAAATTTGAGCCTGAATCGGACAACAGACAAAAAATGCGTTTTGTAATTCTCTCTGTTTGAAATCAATATTGAGACATCCGCTCTGGTATGTCAATAATAAAGCTACAGATTTTTAAACGAGAGAGGGTCTTTTTTGGGAGGTTAGAACAGCATGACGGTTATTGAGCATATTCCGGCTTTAATTCGTTTATTATTTATTTTTATTATTGTTATCGTTTGCGTGAGGAAAAAAACATCTCTCGGTAATGCCTTTTTTCTAGGTGCAATCGGCCTTGGCCTCTTTTTCGGCCTGAATCCTTCCGGTATGGTAAAATCGATCTTTTCATCTCTTGTTTACCCGAAAACCCTTGCGCTGACCATTATTGTTTCATTCATCCTTGTTTTAAGCAATTCAATGGAAACGACTGGTCAGATGAAGAAGATGCTTGAAAATTTTAAAGGTATGGTAAAAAACTCCAGGCTGAATATTATTGTTTTTCCTGCGCTTATCGGACTTTTGCCCATGCCGGGAGGTGCAGTTTTTTCCGCGCCCATGGTAAAGGAATTGGGGACTGGAACCGAATATTCACCCGCAAAACTCAGTTATATCAATTACTGGTTTCGGCATATCTGGGAGTACTGGTGGCCGCTTTATCCCGGCATCCTTTTGATAGCGGTGCTTGCCGAAAAAAGTATACCATCGATTATGTTGGTACAGGGGCCTTTGACATTGTTTGTCCTTTTTGCGGGCTATCTCTACCTTGAAAAACAGAGCGGATCTCCGAAGGATGATTCGGCTAATAAAATGCCTGCAGGGGTCAAGCCTTTTCTAAAAGAGATGCTTCCGATTCTGATGGTGATTTTTCTTGGGATTGGAACAGGCGGCCTTCTCTCATATTTTTTTCCGGAGTTCAAGCTCGGCATAGAGGCCGGATTGATCTTTGCATTGATTCCGGCGATTATGAATGTCTGGTTTGCTCATCAAATGACCGGTTCGGAGATACGGAACATATTGATAAATCCCCAGATGCTGAAAATGATATATATGATTTTTGCCATACTTGCTTTTAAGGGGATGCTGGAAGACAGCAATGCAGTGGAAGCGATTACTCGAGAGCTTACTTTTTTGAATATTCCCCTTGTACTGATCGTAGCGATTTTGCCTTTTCTTGTTGGTTTGATTACAGGAATAACAATCGCTTTTGTGGGAAGTGCATTCCCGATTTTGATTCCTCTGGTGGCGTCTCTGGATCCTGATGGGAATCTTCTTTCCTATCTGATGCTGGCAATGACCTGCGGGTTTGCCGGCGTGCTCATCTCTCCGGTTCATCTCTGTCTTATCCTGTCCAATGAATATTTTGGTGTTTCCATGGGATCGGTTTACAGGTATTTATGGAAACCTTGTTTATATCTTGTGATAATGGGATTTGTTTATTTTTATATATTGAGACTATATTAAGAGGAGGCGATTTTTAAAATGATATCATCCCTGGTAAAACCGTTTGAGTCGGCTATAGCGGAAAGTACCGTAAAATTGAGGAAATTGTCCTCCGAAGGGAAAAAGATTTTTGGTTATTTCTGTACCTGTACGCCGATTGAGCTCATCCATGCAAGCGGATTTGTTCCTGTAAGAATTACGGGTGACGCCGGTTCTGTGGAAAAGGCTTACAATCTGATTCCGGATTTTATCTGCCCTTTTATGAAAAGATCCATGGAGAAAGTTTTAAATGGTGAATATCAATATCTTTCAGGCATTATTCAGGGCTATACGTGTGATGCTGCATGCGGAGTCGTAAATATCTGGGAAAAGAATATAACCGGCGATCTGTTTGAAATTTTGCCGCTTCCATACAACGACAGCTCCGGTGCAAGGGATTTTTTCCATTCAGTCATAAGAAGCCTGATTAGAAAGCTCGATAATCAGGGTGGGAATTATTCGGATGAGAATATGGAAATGACACTGCAGCTTTATGGGAACATTAGAAAAATCCTTATGAATATTTACGATCTTAGATACAGAGATCAGCTTCCGATATCCCCCAGAGAGCTTTGGTATATCATACAGGCCGGGTTTGTAACCCAGCCGGAAGAATATTTACATCTGCTTGAGAATTTTCAGGCTGAGATAAAAGGTAAAACATCCCGGAAGAATAAAGGCATACCGATTTTAATTTCCGGAAGCCTGGTCGAGTCAGGTAATTTATTTGATTTCATGGAAACCTGCGGTGCAAAGATTGTTGCGGATGATCTTTGCACCGGCATTCGAAGCTTTTATCCGGCAGAAGGAGAAGGAAAAGATCCTCTGGAGAGGCTTATCGACCGTTTGCAGAGAAAATTTCCCTGTCCCACCAGAGCAAGGGCGGAAGAAAGGCTCGCTGAAATTTTAAAGCTTGTTTCATTTTCCGGCGCAAAAGGGGTTGTTTTTATGCTTCAGAAATTTTGTACGCCGCACCTTTCGGACTATCCTTTTTTGTCAAAGGAGATGAAAAATCATGGGATACAGAGTCTGTTGATCGAAATGGATGAAAACTGGAAAGCAGAAGCTCAGCTGCGTACACGGATTGAAGGTTTTTTAGAGATGCTGGAGTAACCGTTATGGAAAAAACAAAAAAATCAAAGAAAAGATTAAAAACGGCAAAAGAACTGAGCAGCATAGTCGGAGAGTATTATGCTGAGTGTCTTCAGGCAAAAAATGAAGGCAAGCCTGTCGGATGGATGCCTCCAATGAACGGAGCCATCGAAATATTTTATGCAATGGATCTCCAGCCTGTATTTCCTGAAAACTGGTCTCCGGTTTGCGCAGCTTTCGGGCTCTCTCCCCGTAATTTTGAAGTTGCTGAAAATATGGGCTATTCAAGGGATTTATGTGGATATCTCAGAAACATCATCGGTTATGTGAACGGACCAATGAAGGAGGGAGACAAAACCCTCGGTGGACTTCCGGAACCGGATATTCTTTTAACGCCCGGCGGTGGGTGTAATCCGGTGATGAAAATTTTTCATGCCCTTGAAAGAAGATTCCCGGATGCAGCGGTCCTGCGATCCGACTGCCCACAGGTGGCAGTGGAAGATATTGAAAAGGCCCATATTGATTATGCGATGTATGAGATGAAAAATCTGATACAATTTCTGGAAGAAACAACAAATCGAAAAATGGACTATGACAGGCTGAAAGAAGTTGTCTCTCTTTCAGACAAAGCATGTGAGCTGTGGGATAAAATCATGTCGTATCGAAAATATAAGCCTTCTCCCATTTCCGCAGCCGAAATCGGCATTATGTTTGTGATGGTTACACGGCAGGGAACTCAGATCGCCGTGGACTTTCTTACCAGGGTTTTGGAAGAAGTAAATGAACGGGCAGAAAGAGGTGTCGGGGTAATCGAAGATGAAAAAATACGTCTTTTTTGGGACAACATACCTCTGTGGTATAATCTGGGGATATTTAATTACTTTGAAAAAATGAACGGCGTTGTAGTAGCAGAGACCTATTCCGCTGCCTGGTCTCTTCGCCTGAATACGGAAAAACCCATTGAGGCCCTGGCAATAAAGAGTCTGCAATCCTACCCGCTTGTTTCCTGTGTGTCTATCCAAAAACGCATGGAAATGGTATTGAATGCCTGTCGGGATTATTACATTGACGGCGTTATCCTTCACCGCAACAAATCATGTGCTCCGATAACCCTGGGCCAGATGGATATACAGGCCGCCTTATTGAAAGAACTCGATATACCTTCTGTTATAATTGATGCAGATCACATGGATGAAAGAAATTTTTCTCCATCACAGTTTCAAACAAGGGCAGATGCTTTTATGGAAATGCTTTATGAGAAAAAGGGCTACATCCTATAGCCGCCATAGAATATCTAACGATATCTAACTTATAATGAAAACATTTTCAACATAATCCAGGGGAGGATGCTATGATTAAATGGATGTTTTTTATTCCTCTGTTTTTCATTGCCGCATACGGTGTTGCATTTGCAGAAAATGGTGTAACGGACAATGAAATTCTTTTGGGGCAGTCCTGTGCTCTTACCGGGCCTGCCGAAGCATTGGGTATCGGAATGAGAAGCGGGCTGAATGCATATTTTTCAAAGATCAATGAAAAGGGCGGAATAAATGGACGAAGGATTAGATTAATCAGCAGGGATGACGGCTATGAACCAGATGAAGCAATTGTCAATACTAGAGAGCTGATCGGAAAGGAAGATGTTTTTTTATTGATTGGAGAGGTGGGTACACCAACATCCAAGGCAGTGGTTCCCATTGCCGAAAAAGCAAAAGTGCCGTTTTTTTGCCCGTTCACAGGTGCTGAGTTTCTTAGAAACCCGTTTAAAAAATATGTGATCAATTTGAGAGGCAGTTATTTCGAGGAAATGGAGAAGCTGGCACAGTATCTGATCGATAAAAAAAAGTTAAAGAAGATTGCCTGTCTTTACCAGAATGATGGTTATGGGCAGGCAGGGCTTGCAGGGATTCAAAAGGCGCTGACAAAGCGCAACATGGAACTTGCAGCAACAGGTACCTATGAGAGAAATACAGTGGCAATAAAAAGTGCGGTTCTGTCAATACGGAAGGCTCGGCCTGATGCGGTAGTTATGGTGGGAGCGTATAAGCCGTGTGCTGAATTTATTAAACTTGCCAGGAAAACCGGTATGGGGAAAACAGTATTCTGTAATATTTCTTTTGTGGGAACTGAGGCGCTTCGGCAGGAACTGGGGGATTCCGGAGAAGGCTGCATCATTTCTCAGGTGGTAATATTCCCCTGGGATGAAACGATTCCAATCGTTCAGGAATATACCAATGATATGAAAAAGTATCAGCCTGAAGCGAAGATTGGATTTGTCTCCCTTGAAGGGTATATGGCTGGCAAACTCTTTTGCTCTATTGCCGAATCGGTCGAAGGTGATCTTACGCGAGAAAAATTTTTATCAGCCATTGAAAAGAAGAAGACATTTGATCTGGGAGGTGCTGTTCTTCACTTCGGCCCTGGGGATAACCAGGGGATGGATGAAGTTTTTTTGACAATTATTAAAGGCGGTAAAATTATTTCTATTGAGGGGTGAAATGCAATTTGTAAATAAAATCAAATTGAAATGGCTCCTGTCGGGTGGTTTCCTGTTATGCGCTTTCCTTACTGCGGTATTAGGCGGTACCGGGATCTGGTCTTTACAACGGGTACATCGACAGATGGAAACCACAACAGGAGAGGTCGGGGAAACCATTAATCGCCAGAACGCGCAGATGCGTTATCTTATGTCGCTTCGCCGCACCGTTTTCGACATTGCAAGGGCACAGAATGCAGAGACACTGAAAGAAGTTAACAAGAGGTTCAGTGAAATTCAGGGAGCGGCATTCGTGGGGAGAGGGGAAAAACTGGCAGACCTGCTGGCAATGGTTCAAGAATTGCTGGATCAAAAGAAGTATCAGATTCAATTGGCAATTGATCTGCAAAAAATTAGACAAAATAATGTTAAAATGCTCGACAAGGCTCAAAAAATTGCAATCAATGTCAGTGATAATGTTGAATTCGATTCGACCCTGAAAATGGAGGAGGCTATAGATATAATTCTGAGTAATATCAAAAAGATGTCTTCAGAGAAAATCATGAAGCAGGTGAACAGTATATCAACTATTGCCGGAACATCTCTCTCCTATGTCAAGGCGGCTCAGTCTGTTCGGTATTACAGTCGTGATTTAAATGCCATGATCAATGAATCACTGCTGGCACGGGACAGGGCATATGTTGAATATTCTGAAAACGAGATCGTTACTCTTCTGGCTAATTTGAAAAGCAGCCTTGAGCAGCTTCCCAATGATGTTGAAGCGGCAAAATTTATTGTCATGCTGCCTTCTCTTCAAAAACAGATAGAAAAAATAAACAGCACACAAAAGGCGATTCTGGGATCCGAGATTAGTATTGAAAAGACATTATCAGAAATTTGGCATCAGATGGCGGAAGTGGATGATGCAATGATTAAAACGGCGATCGACTTGAAGTCAGAAGCCGAGGAAACATTGAAATCCAGCAGCCTTCATGTCAGTCATCTTCAAACCATAGAAATTGTGCTGGTACTGATTGTACTGTCACTGGCAATCGCCATTGGTATTATAGTATCTAGTCTTATTACAAAACCTCTGAATCATGCTGTTAATCGGCTGAAAGATATTGCAGAAGGGGAAGGCGACCTTACAAAACGTCTCGAAGTTATTCGGAATGATGAAACCGGTGATCTTGCAAAGTGGTTTAATCTGTTCATCGAGAAGCTTCGAAATATCATTATGCATGTTGTGGAAAATGCAGTTGCATTAGCCTCTTCATCTGAAACCCTCTACTCCCTGTCCGGAGATATGTCTCAGGGAATCGAAAAGATGTCCATGAAATCCAATTCGGTTGCTTCCGCGTCTGAAAAAATGAAAAGCAACATGAATTCTCTGGCAGCTGCTATGGATCAGACATCCGGCAACATACAAATGCTGGCTGTGTCAGCAGAGCAGATGACTGCAACAATCAATGAAATTTTTCAAAATACGGCAAATGCCAGTCAAATTGCAGGGCAGGCTGTTTCCCAGGTGCGAAATGCATCCCTGAAGGTCTCCGATCTAGGCAAGTCCGTTAAAAAGATTGGGAAAATAACGGAAACAATCACAGAAATTTCTGAGCAGGCTAATCTTTTGGCTTTAAATGCCACTATAGAAGCAGCCAGGGCAGGTGAGGCCGGTAAAGGTTTTGCAGTTGTCGCAAATGAAATTAAGGAGCTGGCCCGGCAAACGGCAGAGGCCACAAAGGAAATTTCAATAAGTATTTCCGGTATTCAGAAGTCATCTGCAGACACGGTATCTGAAATCGGTACGATTTCCGGCACCATTGTAAATGTAAATGACAATGTCACTACCATAGCTTCTGCCGTTGAGGAGCAGTCTTCAACAACCAGAGAGATTTCATCAAATGTTTCCGAAGCTTCCCGTGGGCTGGAAGAAGTCAATGAAAGAGTATCCCAAAGCACAGTATATGCGGCAGAAATTGCGGCAGATATCCGGGAGGTTAGTGAAACCGCGGACGATATTTTTAAAAGCACTTCCCGTTTGAGAAACAGTTCGGATGAGATCTCTGAGTTCGCGAATCAGCTTAAGATACTCATGGGAAAATTTAAAGTATAGGAAGAGATGGGGACAGTTGTTTCATATTAGCTTAGCCCGGCAGCCGGTGCACTTGGCAATAAGATTTGTCAATTCCTGATGCAGAACCCTGTAAGAATAGTAACGTCTGGCGATTTCATAGTTGTGATCTGTCAGTTTTCCTCGAAGTCTGGAATTCTGAAGCACTTTTCTGGTCTCTTCAACTGCCTTCTCAGTCACATAGCCGTCAATTTCGATAACCGAGAAACCCTTGGGTTTAATATCCATGGAATAGTTGGAGTAGGTGTTGATAACAATTGGTTTCCGGAAGTAGACTGCTTCCAGAAAGGCGTTCCCGAATCCTTCAAAATTTGACGGATAGGTTACCAGGTCAGCATGCGGATAGACATCATAAAGTGTGTATATCTTCCTTCCGTCCGGAGTTTTACCCCTGCATTCACCGATAACATCCGAGACGAAAAGCGTATCGACTTTCATCATCTTTGAATATTCATGTAACCGCTGTTCATATTGAAATCCTTCATCACCGGATGAATGGGAAATCGCGAGCTTCGCTTTCAGCCCCAGCCGATGCAGAAGTTCGATGGCATGTTCTATCCCTTTTCGTTGGACCACTCGGGTAGGCTGGAGAATGAGCAGTTCATCATCTTCTATCCCAAGAGCTTCACGCACATCCGATGCATACTCGTCAACAGGAGGAGGCGGAATATCAAAATCCATGACATTGGGGATGATGGTTGAGGAGATGCCGGTCCTTAAGCTCAACTGATTATCGGCGGAAGAATTTATAACGGCGTGCTCAATTCCAGGCAAGTGGGGCGGGAAAGCCATATTGAGGTAATCCCATACGGCATTGGTCATGAAACGCTGACGTTCCCAGAAAAAATCATGATGGTGTGCAATCGCGGGCATGCGGATTTCACACAGCATTTCCGTTATTGCCAGTCCCAGGGGAATATTGAGCGGAATGGTCAAAGCGTTTTGGGGAACAATCAGTTCGATGTTAAACTTACTGATAAAATCGTAAAGCTGGTCTTTCAGTTTTTGTTTAAGCTCTTGTATCTTTTCGGTAACGAACCGTCCTCTCTGGTAAACACCATAAACATTTTTATTGATATTTTTTATTTCAGGGTGGTTGAAATGTGCTTCCGAAGAAAGATAGCAGTTTTCTTTCGGGCGGTCCAGTTCACCGGCAAAATAGTAACAGGTGAACCCGTTTTTCTCAAAAACGGTTGCCCACTTTTCGGTTTCCAGCGAAACCCCGTCGGTTCCGGCAAGCCTTGTTGAAATAAAACCGACATTGTGCGTTTGATGGCATCTTTCACAATAAGCCATGATAATTCTCCACTCTAAAAATATTATACTAAATGGGGTCAATCTTTTAGTGTTCTTGACAACGTTTTCCGATTTCAATATCTTGTAGCAGGCAAAATCGTTGTGTTCAACCTATAAATACTTGGAGAAATGGAATAATGCTGGAAATCAAAATTGACCTGCTTAAAAACAGGCTTTACATTACATTAGGAAGGGTCAGAAAAGATAAGGTTGCGGATTCAGCCAGACAGATTGAAGAAGAAATTCACAAGCTGGAACCAGGTTTCACCTGTATTACCCGTATGATTGATGTAAGGGAAATAGATGCAAATGATGTGCGGGCGATCATCGAAATACAGGATATGCTAGCGGAACACGGAATGTCAAAAGCAGTCCGTGTAGGGGCTGATGCAGGAAAAGAGCTCCTGGATCGAATCGGTCACGATGTCAGCTATAGCGCTCTTTCTGCTGATACCCTTGAAGAGGCGGAACAGATTCTTGATGAATGGGAATCCGGCGAAGCTTCGAGGTAAAATTTTTTTTCGATGGATTTTAGAGAGTAGAATAAAACATATTATGAAACGAATATTCAAACGATTTCTGTATCGCTATATCTTTCCCTATGGCGGTCTGCTGTTGGTTAAAATGATTTCGTTGACATACAGGGTTAAAATTTTTGATCCGCGGAATGAAAGCGATATTCTTGATAAAGGCAACAGCCTTATTTATGCATCATGGCATCAGCGATTCTTTCCGGGCGTACAATTTTTTGCCACCCGAAAACCAATCTCCATTATCATCAGCAAAAGCCGTGACGGCGAATTCATAGCACATATTATCGATATTCTGGGATGGTATCCTGTCAGGGGGTCATCATCAAGAGGGGGCAGTGAAGCGCTGCAAAAAGTGAATGAACTGGCACTTAGCGGCTACAAGGTCGGTCATATTGTCGATGGTCCGCAAGGGCCCCCGGAAGTCATCAAAGCCGGACTGATCAGAATTGCACAGGTCACCGGAAATCCGATTCTCCCTACGATTACTTCCGGTCAAAAAAAATGGGTATTCAACAGTTGGGACAGGTTTATGGTTCCAAAGCCATTCTCAAGGGTTATTATACGGTTCGGAGAACCAATCTATGTCCCTTCGGAACTCAATGACGATCAATTTGAGAAGAAAAGAATTCTTGTAGAACAAAAAATGAAGGCCCTCTATGAAGATACGGACTTAATCTGGACAAATCCGTCAAGAATCAAAGAGGTATTTAAGAAGAAGTGAGGATGCAGTATGAATATTCTTTTTGCCGCTTCAGAAAATGCATGGGGTGGATTTTTAGGCATGATCCGGTCTGCACTTCCCCGGCATCATTTTGAGGCAACCGGAGGATTTGAGATAAATCATATAGAGGGGTTTGATGTTTTGATACCCACAATGTGTCCGGTTACCGAAGAGCTGCTTGAAAAGGCTGATCGGTTGCGTCTCATTCAGCAGTGCGGATCAGGATTGGAGGGAGTTGATTTTCAGGCTGCCCGAAAGAGGAATATATGGGTCGCAAATGTTCCTACCAATGTTTCCGGAAATGCGGATTCTGTCGCGGAACTGGGTATTTATATGATGATCGGGCTTTCAAGGGACATTCGGGGCATGGCCAAAAGCCTGAGAGATCGGAAGATGGGTGAACCTCAGGGAAGGGCGTTAAGCGGTCAGACCGTTGGATTGATCGGGCTTGGCGGGATCGGTCAGGCTTTGATCAGAAGGCTCAGGGCTTTTGATGTCCGCTTGATAGGCCTGAAACGTCATAACCTTCAAAAAGCAAGGGAAGAACTGGGCCTGGAATGGGTCGGCGGGCCCGATGATATTCATACGCTGCTGAAGAGATCGGATTTTGTGGTGCTGTGTCTGCCCGTTACCCCTGAAAGCAGGCATCTGATAAACCATACTACAATTGCTTCTATGAAACAGAATGCCATGCTGATCAACCTGTCCAGGGGCGGACTGGTGGACCGGGAGGCTTTGCTTGAATCGCTTATATCCGAGAAAATTGCCGGAGCCGGCCTGGATGTCTTCTGGGAAGAGCCGCCGGATCCGGATGATCCTGTTTTCGATTACAATGTGCTGGCTACACCTCATGTTGCTGCTTCAACAGATGTATCTATGCAGGGCATTGTGAAGGCTGTTGCGGAAAATATTCGAAGAGTAGAGAAAAACAAGGAACCTTTTTACCTGAAAATTTAGATACAGTTTCGGTATTTGATAAAATATGAAAAGATGTGACTGGTTAACAGATGACGAGGTCTATATCGCATACCATGACAAAGAATGGGGTGTTCCGGGTTATGATGGCAAAATGCTTTTTGAGATGATCATTCTTGAGGGGGCTCAGGCAGGACTGAGCTGGCTCACAATCCTCAAACGCCGCGAGACATACAGAAAAGCCTATGATGGATTTGATCCTCTGAAGATGTCCAGATGGACCGATGTAAAAATAAACCGTCTCCTGGAAAATTCCGGAATAATCAGAAACAGGCGGAAAATAGAAGCCGCGAAAACCAATGCCGCCGCATATCTGAATATACTTCAGGAATTCGGAAATTTTGAAACATTCATCTGGTCCTTTGTTAACGGAAGGCCGATTGTAAATGCCTGGAAATCATTGAACGAAATTCCTTCTGAAACAAAAGAGTCTCGATTAATGAGCAGAGAGCTTAAGCTTCGGGGATTCAAGTTCGTCGGTCCGACAATATGCTATGCATTTATGCAGGCTGTTGGAATGGTAAATGATCATACTATAGACTGCTTCCGGCACCAAGCAATTCAGGAAGGCAAATAGAAGCGGTTTCAAAAATCTGATTAAAGGAGGGTTGAACATCCATGACCATTCCGGGCAACCTTTATACAACAGCAATGGCAGTCATGCCCCACAAGGATGTCGGAAGGGCTCTTGATAAGGCCCTTTCACTGGATATTCCTTATTGGCCGCAGCTTCCGAATTTAAATTATTATGAAGATATGTATGTTCAAGCCTCTGAACATTTCCCCGGGATCATTCTGGATATGAAAAATAAGACCCTCAGCTTTTCCATGGATCGGTTCACGGCGGAATATGAAGAAACCATGTCCCATTTTGAAGATCCGGAATATTTTGATATCAGCCCGGAATATTCACAGGTGTATCACAGGTTTTTAAAAATGGACCTTTTGGACAGGCCTGCAATCAGGGGGCAGCTGGAGGGGCCTGTCAGTTTTGGATTAAATGTTCTGGATCAGGATAAACGGCCGATTCTTTTTGATGATACCATACGGCCGTTTATGTTTGAATTCATGGCAAAGCGCATTAATGTACAGCTCAAGAGACTGAAACAGCTCAATAACAATGCGTTTATGTTTGTAGATGAGCCGGGACTGCAATTTCTGTTCAGTGCCCTGTCCGGTTATGACAGCGCAAAGGCTAAGCAGGATATGGAATATTTTTTTTCGATAATCGACAGCCCTAGAGGTGTTCATCTCTGCGGCAACCCGGACTGGGATTTCCTGCTGGATCTTGATATGGACATTCTTTCTCTGGATATTTATACGAATGGGGAAATATTTTCATCCTATGCAAAGTCTATCCGGAAATTCCTGGATCAAGG
The DNA here is from genome assembly GCA_030145525.1 of Desulfobacterales bacterium. Taxonomy (GTDB): domain Bacteria; phylum Desulfobacterota; class Desulfobacteria; order Desulfobacterales; family SURF-7; genus JAQYVL01. The sequence continues at coordinate 6,578 of JAQYVL010000045.1, read as the reverse complement.
CGGCATTATTTCATGGGGAATTGTACCCACCAATTTTGAACCGTTTGAATTTGAAAATATGAACTCTCTGGAGGAGAGACTGGAAAGTTTATGGGATTCTCTGGATCAAAAGGGTATTGATAAGGAGTTTTTGCTTTCCAGAAGCCTGCTTTCCCCGTCTACCTGCTGCCTGGTAAATCCGGATGGTGAAAAAACAGTTGAAAAAGCTTTCGAAGTTGTAAACAGGCTTTCAAAACAACTCAGAGAAAAATACAGGTTATAGTTACATCACCAGCCCTGCCGGGCAGTGGTCTGGCTTGAAAATATCATTCAGGATAAAAGGCTCTTTAATCCATCCTTTTTGTGTTTGAATGTAAGTCGGATTTGCTCCGTCAGCCGTGTAAACTAGTTCGATGACAATTCAGCATCATGGATATTTGACAAAACATATTGAGTATTATAGCTATTTCTAAACAAAATTGATGGCTTCGTAAAAAGTCCAATTTCTGCGTTGAGCTTCATTATTCGTCATTGCGGAGTAGCCTATCTACGCCTCATTAACTCATAATTCGCTCGCCTTGAACTGGAACTTTTTTCTTTGCCATCAAAATTCTGACTTTTTACGAGACTGTAAAAATTAATATTTAAAAATACTGGTATTATAATGCGTGTACTGATTTTTTGGATTATTTTGAAGATTGTTTTATGGATTCCATCTGCAGCATCAGCCAAAGAACAGCTGGCAGTATTGGATTTAAAAGCCAAACATGGCGTAGAACAGAGTCTGGCAGAGGCTCTATCTGTTGAAATCAGAGACGCGATTCACAGTTTCGGGAAGTACGAAGTGTTAAGCAGAGAAGATCTGGAGGCGATAGCTGAAAGAACTAAAACACAGCAGCTTTTAGGATGCGATAACAGCATCTGCCTTGTTGATTTTGGCAAAAAGATTGGGACCCAGTTGATGGTTGCGGGTTCGCTATCGAAAATTGGAGAAACATATTCACTCAGCCTGCGCTTGATAAAAGTTGTGGGAGAGGACTCCGGAGTAAAAAAAAGGACAGCAATAAGCAGGGCTTAAATGTTATTGCTGTCCTTAGATAAGGTGAGACACTCTAATGCTGTCATCCCTGGCAATGAATGACAAAAAAACTGACAGGTTAGAACGGTGTATGATTACATGTATGTTACATGCGGAAGCTCCGGTTTTAGCACTATCCCATTGCTTGGGCCGCATATTCGGGATTTTCTCCATAGCCTGAATATTTATTAAAATCGGAAGAATCTGAAGCGGTTTGTTCATAAAGATCTTCATTTTCGTCGAGAAAATGAAAAATTTCTTCCGACAGCTTCGCTCCTTCTTCCTCGGGTTTTCCGATGTCGCCGATAAAGAGGCTTTCTTTTTTAAGGATCATCCAGGGGGAGCCGATATCGAATGTATCGGTAACCCTGATGGAATTGGCATATGGGTCATGGGTCGGGCTGTTGATTATCTCGATCCTGGCCTGGCCTAAATCAAATATGTCGCCTTCTTTTGTTTTAAAATACATTATGCAGCCTCCTTTTACAAAATTTAGGTTAATAAGAGAGCAAGCCAACGGATTGTAAAAGTGACGCCTCAAGAATCAAGCCAAAAATTTGACGCCAGGCAATTTTTTTTATTTATATTTGATTTCAGTAAGTTATAAAGTTTATAAAATTATTGAGGTAAAGATTGACTGAAAAATCGGAGAGCAAGTGCTAGAATGTTGGACGAGTCGTCTCAAAATATTGGACACCTTTATGAATTGATCTGCTGTTCCGGGGGCAGAGAGTCAGCAGGAATTTTGCATGGGAATAGAAATGTAACAGGATTTCATATGCTTAACGCCGCCATAAATCCTCCGTGGATCGCATCATTGATTTTTCCGGGCGCAATACAGTCTCCGATTATTGAATGGGGGATACCGAGTTTTTGAATTTCATTGGAAAGCTTTTTCACCGGGCGTGATCCGGAAGCCAGAATTACGCTGTCAAAATTCATCCTTTCGGTTTTATCTTCGGTTTCAAAGGTTAAGGTTCCATTTTGAATGGAAGTGACCTTTGAATTTGTCAGAATTTTTACGCCGTATTTTTTCAGATTGCCGAACAAAACCCATTTTGTGGATTTCCCGACATCTGTTCCAACCTTTGGCATCATTTCAAAGACAGTTACATTTGACGAGCCTTTAAACATCAGTTCCCGAAGCCGGTCTACGGGCTCTGCTTCATAGGCAAATAGAAAATGAAGCGTATCCGGTTTGATGGTACCCTTTTCAGCAACAAAAAGAGAGGTTTCCAAACCGACTGCTCCGCCGCCGATCACCGCAACTTCTTTTCCGAGCGGAGGATTGTTTTTCAACACATCCCATGCGGAATACACACAGGGATCATCTGTCCCCTGAATCGGCGGAATAAGAGCCTCAGCTCCTTCTGCAACAATGACATGATCCGGCTCTTCTTTGATGACTATCTCCATATCAACGTCTGTATTCAACCGGACCGGAATATTATATTTGCGTATCATTGCCCGGTAATAGCGGATAAATTCCCACAGCTCATTTTTATGGGGAGGAGCTCCAGCGATAAAGAGCTGACCTCCTATATCATCACTCTTTTCAAACAGCGTAACGCGGTGGCCGGCCATGGAAGCTGTCACGGCAGCCTCTAAACCGGCGGCACCTGCTCCGATTACCATGACCTTTTGGGGGGAGTCGGTTTTTACAACCTTTCGTTCTCCCTCAAATCCGGCTCGTGGATTGCCGGTACAAAAAACCGGGCGACCGCTGAAGATCTCATCGGTGCATCCCTGGGAACAGGCAACACAGGGACGGATCTCATCGGCTTTTCCTTCAAAGGCCTTTTTGGGCCATTCCGGATCGGCGATCAATACCCGTCCCAGACTAACCATATCTGCACATCCATCCCGCAGGATGGTTTCCGCTTTTTCAGGATTGGCAATCCGGTTGGATGCAACAACTGGAATTGATACGGCTCTTTTGATATTCAAGGCCAGATATGAAAACGCAGACCGGGGCAGGTCCATCGGAAGCTGCGGGACCTTGGTTTCATGCCATCCGCCGGTTACATTTATGGCATCGACTCCGGCTTTCTCATATACCGCCGCTATGGCCGGTGTTTCACTGTCGGTATTGCTGCCCGGAACAAAGTCGTTTCCAGCCATTCTGATCGTCAACGGGTAATCAGGACCCAGTTTTATCCGCAGTTTTTCGATCAGTTCCCTGGGAAATCTAACGCGGTTTTCAAAATTTCCGCCATAGTTATCCGTCCTTTTGTTGCGAAGCGGTGACAGGAACTGTGTAATGAGATAGCCTCCTGATGCGATGATTTCCACACCGGCAAAGCCTGCCTCTTTGGCCCGCAGAGCCGACCGGATAAATGCCTCCTGAACCTCATCGATATCCTCCATTGTCATTTCACGCGGAGTCGCTTTGGAATAGTTTGAAAAAATCGGTGAAGGAGCGATAGGCTCTTTACCGTCTATCAGGATTGGATGAGAATAGGCTCCTGCATGAAAAAGCTGGATCCAGGGAGCAGCACCTTCATCTCTTATAATCCCGGTCAATTTTTGAAATGACGGCAGCGCCTCATCCTCCGCCAGTGAAAGAACAACAAAGCCGGACCCGATAAAGTCGACTCCGACGGGGCCTACGGTTACAGTGCCTGCTCCGCCCCGGGCCTTTTCTCTGAAAAAATTGTAATACCGATCATTCAGTTTTCGATCATAGGAAAAAAATACCCCGAGCGCCGGATACACAATTCGGTTTTTTACTTCAAGTTTATTTATTTTTATTGGGCTTGCCAGATATGGATACATTGTTTTTCCCTTTCCTGTTTTTTTGAGGCGTTGTCCGGGCTTGCTGCATTTTTCGCACAGGGCTTAATTGCCGGGCCTTGTTATATCAATTTTGATATGATTTCTTTCATGATCTCTGTTGTCCCGCCTCCGATAGAGAGTATCCGGTTATCCCTGTAAAGCCTTTCAACCAGATAACCGCGCATATATCCGTATCCGCCGAAAATTTGAACCGCCTCATATGTTACCTTGTCGCTTACGTCGCAGGCAAAGTTTTTCGCCATTGAAATTTCTTTGACCTGATTAGTTCCCGCATTGATTTTTGCAGCAATCCGGTAGGTGAATTCCCGGCTGACTTCGACCTGTGTGGCCATATCCACAAGCTTATGGCGAATTACCTGAAATCCTGTTAGCTGTTTTCCGAAGGCCTCCCGCTTTTTTGCATATTTCATCGCTTCTTCAAGGGCCATCTGAGCCGTTATGTTCGCCATCACGCACAGCTGGAGTCTTTCCATTTGAAAATTTTCCATAATGGTGTAAAACCCCATATTTTCCTCACCGATCATATTTTCGGCAGGCACACGGCAGTTATCCAGAAAAATCTCTGCCGTATCCGAAGCCCACCAGCCTGTTTTTTTGAGTTTGCTGCCGACGGAATATCCCGGAGTGTCGGATTCGATCACAAGAAAGCTGATTCCATGTGCGCCTTCTCCTCCGGTTCGAACTGCACACGTAAGCTGGTCAGCCCTTATGCCGCTTGTAATAAAGGTTTTACTGCCATTGACAATATAATGATCGCCGTCACGGACCGCAGTAGTTTTGATGTTTGCCACATCTGATCCGCCTCCGGGTTCGGTGATGCCAAGTGCTGCAATCCTGTCTCCCGCAAGAACAGGTTTTACAAATTTTTCTTTCTGTTCCTGTGTCCCTTTGTATATAATCGGGGGAAGTGCAATGCCCAGAGAACCGAGTCCTGCTGCAAGCCCTCCGGATCCGGAACGCATCAGTTCTTCATTGACTACAATTGAATCAAATATGTCTCCGGAAGCTCCTCCCAGCTCTTCGGGAAAAGTGACTCCAAGGAATCCGAGATCCCCCACCTTTTTATAAAGTTCCCTGGGAAACTCCCCGGCTTCTTCCCATTCCTCAATATTGGGCAGAATTTCCTTTTTTACAAAATCTCTCATAGCCTGACGCAGCATGTCATGCTCTTTGCTAAAGTATTCCTGGTATGGCTTTTTGACAGAACTGTTTTTTGATTGCACGGCGTTTCACCTCCTGTAATATTTATTTTGATACAACCCTTTCTCCCGGAGCCGGGCTGTTTTCAGGCGGCCCGGCAAAGGCCTGAGCAATCTGCATCCATTTTTCTGCAGCATCGCCTTCAATCTGAATTTTTGTATCAGCAAGGCTTCTTCTCTGGGTCACAACCAGACAAAAATCTTGTGCCGGCCCTCTCACAATATCATTTGTGTCTTCAGGTCCCCATGTCCATAGATCACCTGCGGGACCTGTCAGTTCAACCCGGACTTTTTTTTCCGGAACTTCCACCCCTCGATTTTTAAAGGACCAGCCGAAAGTAGTCACACCGATATGGGCAATGTGTTTGAGCCTTTCCGTTGCAGGGCGTTTTATCTTTAATGCGTCAACGATATCCTGGCCATGCGCCCAGGTTTCCATCAGTCTTGCTGTAGCCGAAGACCTGGCGCTCATTGTCGGTCCGTACCATGGAAGTCGATCTTTTGGATCAAGCTTTTCATAAGCTTTTATCAGCAGGGTTCGCTCTTTTCTCCACCAGGAAAGCAGATCCGAAACGGGTAGCTTTCCTCCCACAGCATTTACTTTTTTATGCATCTCATCAAAATCGGTAAAACCTTCCAGCATCTTTTCCATCTGCTTGCCGAACAATTCCTGACTTGTAGCGGACAGCTTTGCAGCCTCGTCAAAATAGGCAATATGACTGATCTCGTCTTTAATGGTCCATCCGTAAAATGGAGTTATAATTTCCCATTCTGATTCATCAAGGCCGGAGACGATGGCGTCAAGGGCATCATATTCCAATGACAGATCTCGGCAGGTATTTTTCATTGTTGTCCTCCGTTTAGTAGCCTTCCAGTTTTGCTAAGATATCACTCATCACTTCACTTGCACCGCCGCCGATGGATATGAGCCTGGAATCCCGGTAAGCACGAGAGATTCTCATTTCATTCATAAATCCCATTCCCCCATACATCTGCAGACAGCCGTCGGCGACTTTGCTCATCAGATCTCCACCCAGAAGTTTGCCCATGGATATCTCTCTTGTTGTATCCTTGCCGGCCATCTTCATGCGGACAATATGATATGTGAGCTGCCTGACGCACTCAATTTCCGAGAGCCAGTGTACAAGCCTGTGCCGAAGGACCTGTTTTTTGATCAGCGGTTTGCCGAAAACGATCCTTTTTTTAAGGTATTCGACTGTTTCTTTAATGAGGTCCTCCGCACCTATATATGCCATCGGCATGGCGCTGAACCGCTCGTGCTGAAACTGCATCATCTGATGAATGAATCCTTCTCCTTCAATCCCGATAAGATTTTCAGCCGGTACCTTTAGATTATCAAAATATAGTTCGGCTGTGTCACTGCTTCTCATGCCCAGCTTGTCAAGTTTTTTGCTGACCTGGAAGCCGGGCAGGTTGGTCGGCACTACAAAAAGGCTGAAAGAGTGATAGCCGGGATCGTCGCTTGTTCTTGCAAGAAGTGTCATGAAGTCAGCCTGTATCCCATT
>JAQYVL010000044.1 GCA_030145525.1 Desulfobacterales bacterium | reverse complement strand
ACCAAAATGATCTTGGAGCGAACAAATGGATTTTTTACGAAGTTATCAATATTACCCCTCACCTTTTATCATTTTGAGCATCAGCTGCCTTTTGTCATCGTTTGCCAGGTATAAGGTCCTGCTTGGAAAGGCAAAATCGATTTTTTCCTTTTGAAAGGCTTTTAGAATCTCAAGACAGGTTCTCTGGAGCCAGGTTTGAAAATCCCAGTAATTAGGGGGGTGATACCATGCAGCTACAAGAATGTTCAGACTCGAGTCGTTGAAGCCGTTAAAAAAGACCCGCGGTGGGAAATCTTCCTGATATCCTTCATGATTTTCAAGTATATTTGAGATAATTTCAACGGCCCGTTCAACTTTTTCAGTTGGTGTGTCATATGTGATACCGATGTTTGTGAGCCAGCGAATGTGGGGTCTCCTTCCGATATTTTCAACCACGGTATTTACGGCTTTTTCATTTGGAATTGAAACCAGATGGCCGGTTAAGGTTCGAATGCGGGTGCTTCGAAATCCCACGGATTCCACAACTCCATCTGTATCGCTGATGATGATGCGCTCTCCAACTTGAAAAGGCTTGTCAAACAATATCGTCAATGTGCCAAATAAATTGGCGATGGATTCTTTGGCTGCCAGTGCAAACGCAAGGCCTCCTATCCCGAGGGATGCAAGCAGTGGTCCGATTTCAATACCGGTTAAATTCTGGATCAGAAAAATACCGCCCACGGCAATTATAAATACGCGTAATATTTTACCCACCATCGGAGCGAGCATGTCATCGATTGTGCTTTCCGTGGCAGACGCCCATTTTTTTATACGCACATCAATAAGCTGTACCAGGCGGAAGAAGAACCATATAATGGCAATCGTGCCGCCGATGTCTGCGGCTTTTCTTGCCACCACATTCACAAGGTTATCTCCTTCTGAAGTCTGAAAGTGGATAAAGAGGGGTGCTATTGCCAGATAAATTCCATATACCCAGATCATGAGGGTCATGGGTTTGGAGAGCGCCCGGAGAAGCAATTTTGACCAGGGAATCATGACCTCATCAGCGGGCAGGTTTTTTAATTTGGCCTGAACCAGCAATTGAACAATTCGTTCAATGAGGATAACAAGTGTGACCAGGAACAGGCAGATAATCATCTTCAGCCATGTAATGCCGGAAAACAATTCAACATTGGTCCATTCCCCAAGATATCGCGAGGCTCCTTCGCTGATCCGGTCAACTTCCTGTCCAATTTTTTCCCCGGCTGCATCGACTTTTTCAGTATGAACGGCGGTTGTACCCTGTCTGGCAATGGAGCTGTCAGAGGATTTCGCTTGATCCGAGCCAGGTTGTTTTTCATCCTGAGCACCCGCATTGATTTGAAGTGCGGCAAGAAAAATAACCCCAAAAAAGAGAGTTCTGGTCATGGATGTTAAGCGGGGGATTTTCAAAACAGGCCTCCTGACTTGTTGGAAAATATTAACTGCACTGCTTTAACAGCCCCATACCGTGGGCTTTCTGAAGATTAAGACAGCGCTTCATACGCTTCTTTCATAACCTTGCCGATTTGTATTTTTTGAGGGCAGAATGCTTCTGCTTTTGAATAGTCTGTCTTCAGGATGTTTCCTTTACTGTCTTCCGGGAGAGCTTTAAACAGCCTACGTGCCGTATCCCGATCTCCATAGCTGTTTTTGTACATGGAATAACGCAATATATCGCTGATGGGAACCCGAAAATCGACCGCTGATTCACAAATATTTGCACAGCCTGCACAATAGCCGGAAGAAGTTTGCCCGGCATATTGATACAGAAGCTGTTTGTCACGAAAAGAGAGTGTTTCCTTATTCAGGGCAGCGGCAGCATTGGCCTGCAGTATGGTCATATTCGGCATGGCTGAGCAGATGCTGGAAATTTTCTGATTTTCCCAGACTACTTTGAGTTTTGCCTGTTCTGCTGTAAATCCTTTTTTTAAAAAACGTTCAGTCATTTTCAAAGCATGATCTGTTTCAGACCCTATCGAAGCATAAAAGTTTGCCGTGAAAGCAGCCTGCGTTTTCATTGCAGTCAAACCGATTCCGGCTTTAGCACAGGCATCAACGGCTCTTTTCATTTCATCTTTTACCATGAGCCTGTAATTATAGCTCATCATAATTCCGTCGATCCACCCGAGTTTCGCCGCTTCAAGCAGACTGTTTTCCATGTTTTTATGAGCGCTGAACCCAAAGAAGCGAATCTTTCCAGCGGCTTTTGCTTTTTCAGCCCAGACTCTGACGCCATTTGTCAATTCATCCTTTACATTTTTGACATAATGAATGAAATACATATCCACGTATGATGTATTCATTCTTTGAAGCGAAGTGTTCAGTTTTTCGGTTAACTCTTCCGGATCTGAAGTGGCTCCTTTTGTAACGAGAAACACCTGTTTCCGGTCTTCAGGGAATTTGGCAAAGTATTTTCCGATCGCCTTTTCGTTTTTTCCCCATCCATACCCATCGGCCGTATCCCAATAGGTTACGCCCATTTTAAAAGCCTGCCTGAATATTAACTGGTCCGACATGTTTAATACTCCGCCAAGTGCAAGAATAGAGACGTTTACTCCTGTTTTTCCAAACGGCCGTGTAGGTATGGTCACAGGGTCAGTATTTTTTGAACCATCTGTATCCGAAGCCTTGGCCAGAGGGGCCATTGAAGCAAACATAGATCCTGCGCCGATAGCGCCGACCGTCTTTAAAAAAGTACGTCGTGAATTTTTCTTTTCTGTCTTCGGCATGGGTTTCCCTTATGTTCAGTTGTGCAGGGATTTATAAACCGCCTGCATGATCATATGAACCACGATCATGTGCACGTCTTCGACCTTCTGCATGTCATTCACCCCGGCAACCAGAGAGACATCCACCATCTCGGCCAGTTTCCCGCCGGAAAATCCGGAAAGACCGATTGTCCTGCCGCTGTTTTCCAGGGCGTAGCCAACGGCCTGGAGCACGTTTTCGGAATTCCCGCTTCCGGAGATGCCGATTACCAGGTCGCCGGGTTCAAAGAAATTCTTTAGCTGTTCCACAAAGATCGCCTCATAGGAAACATCGTTGGCAAGGGCCATCATGGTCGGCATGTTGTCATTCAGGCAGAGGACCTTGAATTTTTTTTTAAGATCCATGCAGCATCCCTTGTTGATGTCGCATGTAAAGTGGGATGCGGTTGAGCCGCTGCCGCCGTTCCCCATGATAAATATTCGATTTTCTTTATGATAGGCATCGAGGATCAGTTTTATGATCTCCTCGAACTGCTCATGGTTAAAGCTGTCCAGCACATCTTTCAGTCCGGTAAGATAATTGTTTGAAAATTCCGGTATGTTCACTCGATAATTCCAGTTTTTTATTGGTTGCCAATCAGCGGCCATTCTTTCCGTGCCGCCTCTAATGTGTCAATCGTACCAATATCTTTTAAATAGTCAAGTATTTCATATCCGTACATGTGTCCTGCAAGCTTCGGCAGGATGTGAAACCCGAAATCCAGAATCGAACCGTCCGGCACAGACTCCGGGAAAAAGCTGAAAATCTCATTGGAGGCAACGTAGATACCGCCGTTTGCCAGATTGCCTGATGGATTTTTCGGTTTTTCCGTAAAGGCAACAATTTTTTGTTCCGAATCAAGCTCCGCGATTCCGCAGGCAGAAGGAGCAGGCGCGTGAAACAGGCCCATGGTCAGGATGCCGCCTTTCTTTCTGATACGGCGGTGATGTTCAACCATGTCCAGCAGGTTTATATTGGTCAGAGTGTCTGCATAGGCAATGATAAAATCTTCTTCATCTTTTACAAAATTTCGGTTTGCAAGAACGGTTCCGCCGCTTCCCAGAAGCTTTTTTTCATAAACCGTTTTAATGTTTACCGGGTTGCCAAGGCTTTCGACAAAGCGTTCCACCTCTTTCGAAAGATGATGGGTGTTGATGAGAATTTCGGTCACGCCGTTTTTTTCAAGCAGGTCTATCCATATTTCAAGCAGAGGTTTTCCGGCAATGGGCATAAGGCATTTGGGGATGCTGTCGGTGAGGGGGCTGAGCCGTGTGCCTTTTCCGGCTGCAAGTAGGAACGCTTTCATCCGGAATGTTTTACCTCGCGGATTACCTGTAGGTTTTTCATATGCCTGCCGGCATAATCCAGGATATCATCAATTTCATCCTGGCGGTTAAGGTAATCCCAGTAGCTTTCAATGCTTTCTCTGATCCCGAGGGCCGGTTTCCAGCCGATGGATTCAAGGCTCCCGGTATCGGAAAAAATGTGTCTGGTATCTCCGTACCTGTAAAACCCGGAAAGAATCGGCGGGACGGATCTCCCCACTACTTCCTGCATGGTGCTGTAAAAATCATTTACGGTCCAGGCTTTTCCGCCCCCGACATTAAAGACCCGGTTGTCTGCTTCCGGATTTTCCAGAACCATCAGATTTGCATTTACCACATCCTGAATGTTTACGTAGTCACGAATCTGGTTCCCGTCTTCAAATATGGTGGGTTTATGCTCAAAATAGAGACTGAGCGCAAAAATACGCATGGCGCCGGAGTAGGCATTGTAAAAGGATTGACGGGAGCCCTGAACAATGGAGTATCGCATGGCGACAGACGGGATATTGTATCGTTTTCCAAGCTGGATCGCGATCTGTTCCTGGGAATGTTTGCTGATCGCATACTGGTTGCAGGGGTTGATAACCAATTCATCGGATGGGAGCCATTGAAGAACGCGATCGCATCTCCTGCAAAGATGCTCCCATTGGCCATTAGAGAGCTGTTCTTCAAGCCGGATCTGAGGATAAAGGAATTCCTTTTTATCCGGGCTGCAGCCCGGGCAGTGATACCGTCCTTCTCCCATCACCGCCTGGCTGGCGGCAACAATTACTTTGCGAATTTTCGATTCCAGCTTCTGTTCCACGATGAGTTCATACAGCAGGGCGGTGGATACGGAATTGACATGAAAGTAGGTGGAAAAATCCGGAAGATAGTCCTGGTAGGCAGCAAAATGATATACAGCGTCAACATCCTTCAACACATTTTTCAGGGCCTCTTTATCTCGGACATCGCCTTGAATGAATTCCGCATCCGGATGGATATAACCGGGTTTTCCTTTTGGATGAACGGTTTTTTGCAGACTGTCAAGGATTCGGACTTGATGGCCCTTTTCTATAAGAGTATCCGCGGTGTGCGAACCGATAAATCCCGCCCCTCCTGTTATGAGAATTTTCAAAGCCGGGACTCCTTTGTCTGGTCACTTGCTGGAATAAGATCGGTCATCAAATATCACCTTGCTGCCGCTGGGTTCCGTCATAAAAGGAAGTTCCCGATGTTCGTCCATAGCTTCGAATACGGCATTCTGCTTTTCCCGCGGAACAATCAGCAGCAAAAAACCACCGCCTCCTGCGCCTGCAACTTTGCCTGCAACGGCCCCTGCGGCCTTTGCCTTTTCATACATGGCTGTAATCTCATCGTTTGAAATTCCGGAGGCCATCTGCTGCTTCAGCTGCCAATTTCTGTCCAGAAGAACCCCGCATTCATCGATATCGCTCTTTTTCATGGCTTCTGTGAACGGGTCCACAAGGGCGACCATGCTTTTCATAATCTGGATCTTCTGATCCGAAAGCAGGTTCTTTTTCTGCCTGGAAAGAATTTCATCCGCGCTCCGGGTGATGCCGGTGAAGTAGAGGAGAAGAGAAGAAGAGAATCTCCTGAGGGTGGTGTTATTCATTATGACAGGCGTTCTTTCAATTACTTCTCCTTTTTTGAACGTAAATTTGTTTGTCCCGCCAAAGGCAGCGGCATACTGGTCCTGCCGTCCGATCGGTTTTCCAAGGATGTCGATTTCGATTCGGCAGGCTTCTTCAGCCAGCTGCTCAGCCGTTACAAGAACATTCTGAAATGCATAAAGTGCGTGGAGCAGGGCAACCGTGATGGAGCTCGAACTGCCCAGGCCGGATCCCGAAGACGGAATGTCGGCCAGGGTTGTGATTTCTATCCCTTTTGTTACTCCGGTTGTTTTCATGGCCTCGCGAACCAGATCGTGCTGGATCTCGGACAGGTTCTCAACGCATTCCTTTCGGGAATAGTTGATATAGATCATATCGTCAAATCGCTGTTTGACGATTGCATATACAAATTTATCAATTGCCGAGGAGATGACGCTTCCGTCATGCCGGGAATAAAAATCGCGCATGTCGGACCCGCCGCCTACAAAACTGATTCGAAGAGGTGTTTTAACGATAATCATAATATTTCAATCATATTCGATATAGAACCTGTTTATGTTTCGTTTTTCAGATAGAAGATTGGTTTGATATACAGGAAATCATTTTTAAGTGCAATCTTAAAACTTCAGGCATTCGGGAAGTGCATATTTCGGGTGTTTTTAAAATTTTTTAGATTTAAATCGGAACGGAATTATAAAAATCATTTTAAATCTGTTCTTTATGGATTGTGAACATCGCCGTATTCTGATATTAGAAAGAGACAACCTGAAGGATCAAAAAAGTTTGTTATGAGGTGAGCTATGCTGAGTGAACATGAAAAACTTGATTCTTTGACTCTTCTGGGAATTGAATTGAATCAGGTTCAGGATCTGGATATTCTGATGGAGAAGATACTTTCCGAGGCAAGGCGGTTTGTGAATGCCGACGCAGGTTCAATCTATCTGGAAAAGGACAAGCATCTTCATTTTTCGTATACCCAGAATGCAACACTGCAGCAGAGGTTGAAAAAAGGTGAAAAACTTATTTATTCCATTTTTTCCATCCCCATCGACAAAACAAGCATCGCCGGATATGTGGCTGCAACCGGTCGGTCCTTAAATCTGTCTGATGTTTATAAAATTGACAGCACAAAACCCTACCGTTTCAGCAGAAAATTTGACGAAGCATCCGATTATACCACGCGTTCCGCGTTAACGCTTCCACTAAAAACAGCCAGCGGTAAAATACTCGGAGTGCTTCAGATTATCAATGCACGGGATGACAATAATCGCTTTATCGTCTTTACCGATAAAGATCAGCGCATGATGACGCATTTTGCAAGTATTGCGTCAGTTGCAATAAGGCGTGCAAGGATGACGCGGGCAATCATTCTGCGCATGATAAAAATGGCGGAAATGCGTGATCCAAAGGAGACCGGCTCGCATGTCAACCGGGTAGGGAGTTATTCTGTCGAAATTTACGAAAGGTGGGCCCTGAAGCACAACCTGTCAATCGATGAAATCAATAAGAACAAGGACTCGCTGAGAATGGCAGCCATGCTCCATGATGTCGGGAAAATTGCAATTTCGGATGCTATTTTGAAAAAGCCCGGCCGGTTTAACAAGGAAGAATTTGAGGCTATGAAAAAGCATACGGTTTTAGGTGCGCTGCTTTTTCAGGACAAACAGTCGGATTTTGACGAAGCATCGGCACAGGTTGCGTTGAACCATCACGAGTGGTGGAATGGAGACGGATATCCCGGTTATGTCAATATTGAAAATGGCCGGTCCATATCAGGTTTTGCAGGAAATAATGGGAAGCCCAGGGGAAAGAAGGGAGAGGAGATTCCCATTTTTGGAAGAATTGTAGGCCTTCTGGATGTGTATGATGCGCTCTGCTCGGCAAGGGTCTACAAGGATGCCTGGGAGGAGTCAAAAGTTCTTTCCATTATTGAAGAGTCTTCCGGAAAGCAGTTTGATCCGGAATTGGTTGAAATTTTTTTCAACAGCCTCGATATCATCCACTCTGTGAAGGAAAGATATTTAGATGATTAAGCGGAAGATGGAGTCGGGTAATATAACATTTTTGAGATGGCTTCTTTAATAGATCTCCATCAATGACTTCCATCTCATATACTCACTCTCCACAGGGAGCCCCTTTTTTTTCAATATGGATATAATCCCTTCATCATTAAATCTCACATAGGGATTTATCTTGAGCTCATCGGCAAGGGTTGAAAAAACGTGGTATGGATCATACCTGGAAAGGAATATATCGACCTCCTTATTGTCCGGCTCCAGGTTCTTTGCAAACTGCATTGCATCTTTGACATAGTCATGCCCGGCATAAACCACTGTTTCTTTTGAAAAATTAAAAATAAGCCTGATGGATTTATAGAAAGCTTCAAGATCACCTGTAAAACAGTTGCCCACTGTTCCATTAAATAGCGTATCACCGGTTATCAATTTGCCGTCAGCATGAAAAGTAAGGGAATCTTCCGTATGGCCGGGAGTATGGTAAATTTGAATCTGCTCTTCATCCAGGATGACTGACTTTTTACGGCGGAGAGTCCGGTTGTCAAGAAACTCTGCGTCTGTTCGGCCAAGTATATCCCTGTTTCCGGGAATATGGTCAGGGTGCATATGCGTGTTGGTAACATATGTCAGTTCCAGACTTGAAGATTCTACATAGGATAATATGGCTTCTACAGCTCCGGCATCAATTGCTATGGCTGATCGATTTCCATGCAGAAGGTAACTGAAATTATCGGAAGCGTATCGAAATTGTTTGACTATCATGGCTCTCTCCCTGTTCCATTTTTTGCAGCAGTTAGCTGACGAACGGTATGAAGCGTGTTTGAAAGGTTTGCCATCGAAAAGTTTCCGGATATTAAACACGTCATAAGAGCAGACAGCTAACAATACTGTAATCCTTTTGTCAAGACATGGACGGGTTTTCCACAGGCGTTTGCATTTGAATTCGGCAGGCGAAAAGAGCCAAACAAAGACCCAAATTTTCAAAAAAACTTTACGCTGGAATACTACCCGCCTATAGGTTATAGTACATCTCCGTATTATCGAATCGGTAATTGTTTACCTGTAACATGATTATCCCGGCACGCATCACTGAAAGGAGACGGAGATTATATTATTAACGATTGTTCTGGTTCCATTATCACTGTTTATCGGGATTGCGGCAAGCACGATCGGATTTACGGCCTGGCCGTTAATTGTTCCCATTTTATTTATTATTTGCGGGTTTGACCTGTATCTGACGATATTTTTAAGCCTGCTGGTAGACTGCGGGAATGCCCTGATCATGACACTGATTGCGATAAAGCATCGCCAGATAGATATCAGCCGGGGATTGCTTTTTTCTATCTTTGCCCTGATATGGATAACTGCCGGGATTGCTCTTGGAACCACGTTTATTCCGAACAATGAAAATTTTTTCAGAGGATCGGCTGGATTTGCAGCGATATTGATCGGTATTTTTTTTATTGTAAAGGGCCTTAAAAAAAACAAAGAGAAGGCTGTCAATCCGGTTACTCATGAATTGTCATCCGATGCAGTCGGTCCGATGACGGAAAAGAGCAGGATTCGACGCAGCCTGGTATATCCGGGAGTTGCTCTGATGGCATTTCAGGTCGGTTTGTTCGGAATAGGCGGTGGAATGGGATATGCCGTATTTCTGATGCTGTGCCTGTCATTTCCAATTCTGAAGGCAACCGGAACAGCCATGCTGATGACGTTTTGCTCGACACTGTTTGCTGCATGCGGAATATATTTTCAGATTCCGGATGGCTTGCTGCTGCTGCCGAAAACATATCAGCTTATTCCGCTGATTGCTGGATTGTCCATGCTTGGAACGTTTATTGGCGCAAAAATCGCCTACTCCCTGACAGAGCAGAAGATCAATTTTCTAATCGGGAGCATTGTGATTCTTGCAGGGCTGATTGCAACAGCACAAAAGTATTTGCTTCGGTTTATCTCGTGATGGGGGATTCGAATTAAAATCGGTCTGGATTTACGTCAAAGAGGTGCTTATGGTATTTAATTTTTCCTTAATGTTCCGTATGTTTTTTAAATCCATGGTTGCATATCATGAAACCGGCGCGCGCTTTACAGTAAAAAGGGTCTGTTTTGTAATTTTATTCCCGGTGTTGTATATTTTTCAGGAGTTGGTCACCTGGATCTGTCTGCTTTCAGATGAGATTCTTTTTCCAGGGTATCGAAAGGTTGAAGTCAGCAGGCCGATGTTTATAGCTGGGTTTCCCAGAAGCGGAACAACCTATCTTCACCGGATAGTTGATAGTGATGTTAAACAGTTTACCTCATTAAAATTGTGGGAAATTCTTTTTGCGCCATCCATCCTTCAAAAAAAGTTTTTTCTATTGATCGGAAAGCTTGATCGGCTTATGGGGAAGCCGCTTTACAAAATGGCCATCCAGTTGGAAAACAGAATATTTGCAGATTCCCGGTCCATGCATAAGATAAGTTTTTTTGAGGCGGAAGAAGATGAGATCATACTTGTTCATATTTTTTCATCGCTGTTTCTGGCATTTATGTTCCCCTTTGATGAGATGAACCCGTTCAGCCGGTTTGATACGGATGTTTCGCCTGCGCAGAGAAAAACAATTATGAAATTTTATCAAAAATGCATTCAGAGGCATTTGTTTGTATTCGGCCCGGACAAGCGGTTTTTATCCAAAAATCCGGCTTCCAGCAGCAAGATCAATTCAATCTATGAAACATTTAAGGAGGCAAAAATTATCTGCCTGGTGAGACAGCCGCTGGAGGCTGTGCCATCCGCCATCAGCTGGATGTCATATGGACTTCGGAAATTCAATACCGCAGATCAGTCTGTTATAAATGAAAAGATCCTTTCTCTGGTATCCCATTTTTATACTTATCCAATAGAACAGTTAAGTAAAAGGCCTGAAGATTGCGGCATAATAGAAACATACGGCATGCTGGTTAGCAACCCGGGTGCTTTTGTAACAAACATCTATAATCGATTCGGGTTCGACATATCCGAATCGTTTCAGTTGTTCCTTGACCGGGAAACCGGGAAGGCAAAAAATTATTCCAGCAGGCACGCCTATTCTCTGGTTGACTGCGGGTTGACTGCGGAACAGGTTGTAAATGACTTTAAGCCGATTTTTGATCGGTTCGGGTTTCCAACAGGATAGCAATTTCCCGAAAGGCGGAATCAATCTTGGGCGCCGGTTATGTTTTTCCACAAGTAGTAAATCCATGCGCCATATTCGGCCAGCACCCATCTTACCTGTCGTCCTGACTTCCACCATCTGTCAGGGTCAAATGGATCTTCCTTTGCAGAAACTGCAGATATCGACAAACGTTTTCCAAACAATTGTTTCCAGATGAAGCAGGCTCTTCTTGTGTGAAATTTGCTGGTGGTAATAATGACACGCGTATACCCTTTCCGAATTAATATTTTTCCCAAATATTTCGCTTCACTTACGGTATCATAAACATCTTCAGCGCTGATACAGATTATTTTTTCTCTGGGGACATGAAAAAGGGAGAGCATGCGCAGACGATCTTCGCACCAGTAACATGCAGACTTGAAGCCTTTGGCTTCAAGTCTTCTGAGTACATCAGTCTTTCGATTCCCATTGACAATGATTTGATCGGCAAGCCCATTATTATAGATGCTTGCAGCCTCTATCAGGCGAGGGTAATAATCGACCCCTCCATTCAGCACGACCACCACATCCGAACGAGAGACCTCTGAATCCATTATAAGAAATTCGCCGGCAAGGGGAAGCACTTTCCTGACGAGCAAAAACGAAATGGATAAAAATACAATTAGAAGACAAACGATAACGATTGGCCGTTTACTCATAAAAATTTTGTCAGTCCCTATAATCCCTTTATTTTAATTAATTCACGAAGGAGTTTTTAAGGCATATCCGCTTACTCGTATTGGAAGGCGGCAACATTTTTTTTAAGTTTTCTGTTAAGTGCAGTCGCCTGTTCCAGGACATGTTTATCCTCTTTAAGTGTTTTCTGGAGCATTAAATGATTTTTTTCTACTTCCCCGCTCAGGAAAGCCAATGATTTAAATGTGGATGAAAGCCTTGCATTGAACTGGTTGATTTTTTCCGCAAGCTGTTTAGTCTCATCATCTTTTCTAAGGTTTATCTTGAAACTGACATCGTTGTTGATCATTTTGTCCAGGGACATTTCATACCTGATCAGGGGGCCTGCAAAACGATGTGTGAAAAAATTTGCAAGGCAAACAAGAAAGGCGGAGCCTAAAATGATATAAAACCAGTAGCTCCCCAGAATTTTGCCGACAAGGAGCATGGGGCCGGTTGGGTTTTGCAGGCTTTCGCTCCCCAGGACAAGTGAAATAATGTTGAGAGCGAAAGAGGTATAAAATACAGTGATAAGTGAAATTCCGAGTCCCGCAAAAATAAAAAAACTGAAGATTGATTTGTATAATGCAAGATCTTTTTGATAAAACCGTTTCCGTTTGTTGATTTTCATCTGGCTGATCTCCCGTAAAAGCGATTTGATCATGAAGTGATCAGGTCAATACCCTGTTACCGAATAATCATCGTTTGGTTTAAGAATCTGAATCAAAGCCTTTTGAAACATGATCTGTCAGACGGCCGTCGTTTTCCATGACAATGATCAAGCCTTCAATATTATCCATGCTGTTGATTAGGTCAATACCTTTTTGGGGCCCCATTACCATTACAGCAGTCGCAAGGCCGTCTGCGTAGGTGCAGGAATCGGCAATTATTGTAACACTGACAACCTGGTTTGAAACCGGATAGCCGGTTTTGGGGTCAATGACGTGTGAGTATATTTTTCCATTTTTTTCAAAAAAATTTCGATAATCCCCGCTGGTGGCCATAGCTTTGTTCCGGAGAGAGACAATTTTGTATATCTGATTAAAGGGGGCGCCTTTTCCCGGCTTATTGATTCCAATTCGCCATTTCCCTCCATCTTTTCTATATCCCTCCGCATAAACCTCTCCACCTATTTCAACCAGATAATTTTTTATTCCTTTTCCCTTTATAAGCTTTGCAATCTGATCCACTCCATATCCTTTTGCAATGGATCCAAGGTCAATGGATATGCCGGAGGTTTTTTTGGAAAGGTATTTGTTTTCTATTACTTCGATGTTGTCAAAACCTGTTTTCAGAAGGTATCTTTTGATCTCCTCTCCGGGCGGGATTTGCCTGTTGTGTCCTGCGGTTCCGAATCCCCACAGATCTACAAGAGGCCCAACTGTTCCATCCCAGGAACCTTCCGTCTGTCTGTAAAGTTTCTTGGCTGTTTTTATCACCATTAAAAAATCCTCGGAAACAGCAAGAGGCTTCCGGGGCGCGCTTTGATTAAATAAGCTGATTTCGCTGTCTTTTATATAAACAGACATGCTCCTGTTTATCTCATCCAGGCGATCGTCAATTTCCTGTTTCAGCCCGTCCAGACCCTCAAAATAGCCGGTAATGATTTTAATGCTGTAAACCGTTCCCATGGTACGGCCGGAAAATGAGACTTCTTTTTTAGCAGGACATCCGGCCGCACAGAGTATTAAAAGGAGCACAAACAGAATTTTGATTTTGATTTTCATATCAGCAAATCCATAGTTGCTGTGCGCCGGTTCCCCCTTAAATTTTGATTGTTTTGGAGGGTATCAAGGGCACATTATCAGATTCTCAGCCATGAGTTCCCTGGGCCGGCAATTTTTTTTAACACCATATCAATTGTCTTAATGGCGACCGACTGTTCTTGACACGGTTAAACCTGCCGGATATATAGTTTATTTTTTATTCCAGCACAACAGCCATATATTTTTATTTGCATGTACTTTTTCATGGGCTGGCCATATCCATTGCCAAAGCAGTTTACATGATTTCCGTAAAACGAATGAGCGTTCTGTTCAGCATTGTTTATGGAGGCCTTTTGTTTCATGAAAAAAATATTTTAATTCGTTTAGCGGGCGCCCTTCTCATGTTGACAGGAACAGTTTTAATTCTTTTAAAGGGCGGATAGTACCGTGCCGGTTTTTTAATATTATACCGGATTGCAGAATCTAGTTTGTCAGACAAATAAAATCATGATACGTTTCGAAACCATTTGCATAATTATAAAAAAGTTTGAGATAACATGAACAGAAGGGACAATTTACAAAACTCCGAAAGGAAATAGAAGATTCAAGGATCAGATGTTATGAAGCCACTCGAAAACTGTAAGATTCTTCTTGTCGATGATACAAAAATAAACATCGATATTCTGGTTCAGGCGCTGAAAGGCAACTATCACCTCGGTGTTGCATTAAGCGGTCAAAAGGCTATCGATTATATAAAAAGCAACCAGGTCGATTTGATTCTTCTGGATATTCTAATGCCAGGGATGGACGGCTTTGAAGTCTGCAAAAGGCTGAAAGCCGACAAGAAGACCCGTGATATCCCAATTATTTTCATAACAGCCATGGATGACCCCGGACACAAAACACGAGGTTTTGAGTCAGGAGCTGTCGATTATATTACAAAGCCGTTTGATATAACGGAAGTCAAGGCACGGATAAAGAATCAATTAACCTTAAAGACAGCTCAGGAGGCCCTGAAAAATCAGAACCTGATTCTTGATGAAAAAGTGAGGGAGCGGACTCGAGAACTCGAGGAAACACAGGTTGAAGTAATTGACCGGCTTGTAATGGCGTCGGAATACCGTGATGAAGAAACAGCAAATCATATTAAAAGGATGAGTAAATACTGTGAGGTTATGGGGAAAGGGGCAGGACTTTCGGATAAGGAATGCAGCATATTGTCCATGGCAAGTACGATGCATGATATTGGCAAGATCGGCATACCTGATAACATTCTTTTAAAGCCCGGCAAACTCACTTCAAATGAAAAAGAAATCATGAAAACCCACACTTCAATCGGCTCCAGACTTCTTGCCGGAAGTCAGTCCCTGCTGTTGCAGACCGCGGAAGGCATCGCACTTACGCATCATGAAAACTGGGATGGGGGGGGATACCCAAAAGGGATTGAAGGAGAAGACATTCCACTTTATGGAAGAATCAACTGCATATGCGATGTGTTTGATGCGCTGATTTCCGAACGGCCATATAAAAATGCATGGACCATAGAAAAATCCGTAAAGGAAATCAACGCAGGTGATGGCACACAATTTGATCCTCATCTTGTAAGAATATTCAATGAGCTTGAGAATGAATTTATTCAAATTGTTGAAAACTGGAGATAAAAACAAGAAAAGAACGGCTGCAGGAACATGGTGCCCCTACTTTTAACCGCCTCAATCGAATGATTTTTTTTCATGAAACCATATCACGCATGATGATCTGAACTTGCAGTAGATTTCAGGATCATTGCATTTCAGGCATTTCCGGCATAAGTAGATTTTGTGCTTTAAACACTGGTATTCTGTCTCTTGGTCCGGATGATTGATACACTTTCCCATAATGATATTCACACCCTTGAATTTTTTAAAAAATTAATCACAAGTCAGGTAATGTCAAGGAATTTAAACCCGATTCTAATTGGTCGGAATCGCAAAAACAGAAGGCCGTGTTTGAAGTGAAAATCGGTTTATGATAGAAGGTTCAATCAGAAAGAATATAAACGAAAACCTTGCTGCGGGTTTATTGATATGAAGAATTTTTTTAAGGTAACCGATCTGGATGATGTTCTTGAACTTGTATCTGAATTTAAAACGGTCGAGAAAGAAATTGTCCCCATTTTGCAGGCAGGGGGCCGGATAATTGCTGAGAATATAATATCAGATATGGATTTGCCTGATTTTGCCAGATCAACAATGGATGGATATGCGGTTCAGGCTTCCTCGACATTCGGAGCGACAGAAGGAAATCCGGCCTTTTTGAAAATGGCGGGTACAGTATTGATGGGAGAAACCGCAGAGCTATCCATTGCCCCGGGCGAAGCGGCAAAAATTTCGACCGGGGGGATGCTTCCCGACGGGGCCGATAGCGTCGTTATGATCGAACATACACAGAATATCGATGAAATGGCGCTTGAAATTTATCGCAGCGTGGCTCCGGGCAGTAACATTATTGAAAAAGGAGAAGACTTTCGGAAAGGGGAAACAATACTCACATCGTGTTGCAGACTTCGGCCACAGGAAATAGGGCTTCTGGCCGCCTTTGGCCGTGATATGATTACTGTCTATAAAAAACCGATCGTGGGTATTATTTCAACCGGAGACGAGATCGTACCCATAAATGAAAATCCGGGTCCGGCCCGGATCAGGGACATCAATTCCTACTCATTATCCGATCTCGTCATTCAGACAGGCGGAGTTCCGGTTCCTTACGGTATTGTCCGCGACAATTTTTCCGACCTCAAAGAAAAATGTTTACTGGCCCATGAAAAATCCGATATGATTATGATCTCAGGCGGAAGTTCGGTCGGGACAAGGGATTATACAATAGACGTCCTCTCCTCGCTGCCTGACGCAAAGATTCTGGTGCATGGCATTTCTATTAGCCCTGGAAAACCCACAATACTAGCGGCGGCATCAGGCAAACCTGTCTGGGGACTGCCCGGCCATGTTGTTTCATCAATGGTGGTCTTTCACATGGTTGTCCGCTCTTTTATTGAGCACATCAGCGGCAGATCTTCCGGAAGCGGACAGCACCGGGAGATTCCTGCCTGCCTTTCCCGAAATATTTCATCCGCTCAGGGCCGATTAGACTGCATTCGTGTCCGCCTGATGCAGAAAGAAGGACAGCTTGCGGCAGAGCCGATATTGGGCAAATCAGCCTTGATAAACACAATGGTGAAAGCGGATGGGATTATTGTAATCGGATTGAACTCGGAAGGGCTTGAAAAAGGATCCAGGGTTTCGGTAATTCCGATATAAGTATGATAAAAGATGGTTGTTGTTATAAATACATTCCGATCGCTTTAAATGAATTAAGATTCTTATGATTCATTCGCATCGGAATGATATCCTGAAAGGAACGGTAAGGCGACAAATCGGAGAAAACATGGGTTCTGATCGAAATATATATTTGAATATGAAAAACCTGAAAGAAGCGAGAAGCATTCTTTTCGACAGTTTTCCTTTTTCGGAAACTCTTTCATCTGAATCTGTTTCCGTGCCGGATGCAGTCGGCAGAACCCTGTCGGAACCGGTAACGGCAAATTTTTCATCACCCTCCTTTCATGCTGCGGCAATGGATGGAATTGCGGTTCAGGCAGAGAAGACTTTTGGTACAAGCGAAACCAGTCCAAGAGTTCTCGTGATCGGGAAGGATGCTTTTTATGTGAATACCGGTCATGTTTTGCCCGAGAATACAGATGCGGTAATCATGATTGAGTATGTACAGGTTCTTGACGAAAATCAGGTTGAGATTGAAGCACCTGCATTTCCCTGGCAGAATGTTCGTAAAGTGGGGGAAGATATTGTAGCGACTGAACTGATATTCCCGAGCAATCATGTTGTCACTCCTTATTGCATTGGCGCTCTTCTCTCCGGCGGTATTTTTTCGGTGATGGTAAGGAAAAGACCCGAGGTGCTCATTATCCCGACCGGTTCGGAGCTTGTAGACTGGAGAAAGATGGGGGGCGAAGGATTAAAACCCGGCCAGGTTATTGAATCAAACTCTTTTGTTCTGGAAAAGCTTATTGAAGAATGGGGAGGAACATCGGTACGAACAAAACATGTAGAGGACAATGTTGAGAAAATCCGAAAACAAGTAGAAAAGGCAGCCGATAAAAATTTTGATTTCATTCTGATTGCAGGCGGCTCCTCGGCAGGATCAAAAGATTTTTCAAGAAAGGTGATCGATGATTTTGGAGAAGTCCTTGTCCATGGTGTAACCATTATGCCGGGCAAACCATTGATAATCGGTAAAGCCGGGGCGAAGCCCATATTCGGGATTCCGGGGTATCCGGTATCGGCCATTATTGCATTTGAGCAGTTCGTAGGACCCATGATGTTGAAAATGCTTGGACGGCCGGAAAGAGAGAGGGAAAAAATTGAGGTTGAGCCGACAAGAAAAATTGCCTCCAAACTCGGGGTGGAAGAGTTTGTTCGCGTAAAACTCGGCAAGGTCGGAAAACGGGTCGTTGCCGTTCCTCTTCCAAGGGGAGCAGGGTCAATTACGACATTGACGGAGGCGGACGGCATCATCCGTATTCCCAATCACATTGAGGGAATTAAGGAATACGAGCCGGTTCAGGCGGAGTTGCTTCGACCTGCAATCTCATTGGAGAACACCATCGTTGCAGTCGGCAGCCATGACAACACTCTGGATATCCTTTCCGACAGAATTCGGGCATCTCACAGCAATATTACACTCTCCTCAAGCCATGTGGGAAGCCTTGGCGGTCTGATGGCTATCCGAAAAGGCCTTTGCCATCTCGCCGGATCCCATCTGCTGGATACGGAAGATGGCTCATATAATATATCCTATATTAAAAAGTATTTGCCTGAAACACCTGTAAAGCTGATAAATCTTGTCCTGAGAGAGCAGGGGCTCATTGTTCCAAAAGGAAATCCCAGGAAGATTGGCGGTATCGCTGATATCGGCAGGGAAGATATCTGTTTTATCAACAGGCAGGCAGGTTCCGGCACGAGAATACTCCTGGATTTCAAATTAAAACAGCTTAATCTTGATCCGAATATCATTACGGGATATAAAAATGAAGAGTTTACCCATATGTCGGTTGCCGTTTCGGTTCTGAGCGGTTCAGCAGATGCGGGCCTGGGGATTCATGCTGCTGCCAAAGCCCTGAATCTTGATTTTATACCGGTTGTCACAGAGCAGTATGACCTTGTCATTCCTGAAGAATATTTTAAAACAAAAATAATACAAATACTCCTCGATATCATCAATACGAAAGATTTTAAGTCACGCGTTACAGCATTGGGCGGATATAACACCGATAAGACAGGGCAATTGATCTATTCGTTATAGTTGCATTTTTGCTGAAGTCATTTCAACATTTTTGCCTATGTATACAATCACGGAGTTGAACCGATTTGAAGTACGAATTGATTGATCATACTGCGGATTTTGGAATACGGATTTTTGGGAGAAATCTGGAAACGCTTTATGAAAACGCAGCCTGCGCGCTTTTTGATTTGATCACGGACAGCAGCTGCCTTGATCGGAATCATACACTGGCTCTTACAATTGAAGGAGAAGACAAGGCCGATTTGATGTTTAACTGGCTCAGAGAGCTTTTATACCTTTGGAACGGCAAGGAAATGCTGGTCGCGGAGACATCCGTGCATATTGTATCTGAAAACTGCTTTCAGGCGGAAATCTGTTATGACCGATATGAAAAAGGCAGACATGAAATTAGAAATGAAATCAAAGCAGTCACCTATCATCAGCTTAATGTGAAAAAAAAATCAAAAGGATGGATCGGAGAGATCATCTTTGATGTATGAATGATAAGCTGAGAGACGAGCAAATGGAAATAATACAGAAAAACCAATGCCTGTGGGAAATTCCAAAAGCAGGCAATATGAATGTACCCGGCAGAATTTATACAAGTTCATCAATGATGAGGAGTATTACCAGGGAAGAAGCATTTAAGCAGGTGGTAAATGTGGCAATGCTTCCGGGAATTGTATCCGCCTCTCTGGCCATGCCTGATATTCAC
This sequence comes from Desulfobacterales bacterium, assembly GCA_030145525.1. GTDB lineage: Bacteria > Desulfobacterota > Desulfobacteria > Desulfobacterales > SURF-7 > JAQYVL01. Next base: position 8,630 of record JAQYVL010000044.1, on the reverse strand, counting down.
TGGGGCTACGGCTTTCCAATCGGAGGCGTAGCGGCCTTTGACTGGGAGGAAGGTATTATTTCACCGGGAGGTGTTGGATACGACATTAATTGCGGTGTCAGGCTTGCAACAAGCAGTTTGGCTGAAAAGGATATAAAGAACAGGCTTGCGAATATCGCAGATGCCCTTTTCCAGGGAACTCCTGCGGGTGTTGGTTCTACCGGCGTTGTTAAGTTGACAAAAAAAGAAGTAAAGAAAGTTCTTTGCCAGGGAAGCAGCTGGGCGGTTTCCAGAGGTTTTGGTGAAGATGCTGATATCCGCCGGACAGAAGATCAGGGCTGTATGACAAATGCCGATCCGGAAGTGGTAAGCGAACGAGCGGTTGAAAGGGGGCTCAAACAGCTTGGAACACTTGGTTCGGGAAACCATTTTCTTGAAATCGGAATTGTTGACAAAATTTATCAAAAAGAAATCGCAAAACAGTTTGGCCTTTTTGAGGGGCAGGTAACACTCATGATTCACTCCGGATCAAGAGGCCTTGGTTATCAGGTATGCGATGATTTTCTTGGCTATATGGTAAGGCATTCCCGGAAGCATGGATATGACCTTCCGGATCGGCAGCTTTCATATGCCATGATTCAATCCTCTCAGGGAAAGAACTATTTCAATGCCATGGCCTGTGCCGCGAACTACGCCTGGGCAAATCGGCAGATTCTGATGCATCGGGCAAAGGAGATTTTGATGAGAAGCCTTGGCATCAGTCCTCGGGATCTCGGCATGCAGCTTCTTTATGATGTCTGCCATAACATAGCGAAGAAGGAGGAGCACACGATCGATGGGAAAAAGAAACAGGTCTGCGTTCATCGAAAAGGGGCGACCCGATCTTTCCCGCCGGGGCATCCTTCTTTGAGCAGTGAGTTCCAGAGCACAGGTCAGCCCATTCTTATTCCCGGGGACATGGGTACTGCATCGTATATTCTTTCCGGTGCGGAGAAAGCAATGGAAGAAACATTTGGATCGACCTGCCACGGCGCCGGGCGTGTTATGAGCCGAAATGCTGCAAAAAAAGCGAGCAAGGGGCGCGCCATTCACAAAGAGCTTGAAAAAAAGGGAATTTTTGTAAGATGGACCGGCAGATCAACCATGGCCGAAGAGATGCCGGACGCATATAAAGATATTTCAGAAGTGGTTGAGGTCGTTCACACTGCCGGAATTTCAAAGATCGTGGCAAAACTCAGGCCGGTAGTTGTAATTAAAGGATAAAATTCAAGGTTATCATGATTGTCAAAATTTTGATCCGATTCGATACTGAGGCGATTCACTCTCAATATTTTCTTGTCAGCAGTCTTGGTGGTTGTAGATTTCTGGAAAATATCAAAGATTTTCAACTCTCATAATTTCGTGAGATCGGTTTGTCATAACATAGGAAACATTTATTCTTTTTCTTCGACAAGTCATACCCACTTCTCCCACGTTGTTTATGGTCTAACTTAAAGCATTGCTTTGTTAAATAAAATTTGCGTTATATCTTTGCTATCTTTAATAACGCTCATTTCCCGTTGAGCTTCGTACCAACCTCAGTGAGATGGCGACACACAGCCCTGCCTTGGGACTGCGTCGCAACTTCCTGCACCGTGCTCTCTCATTTTAGATTACTCAATATACGAAATCATTGCTTTTAGTGATTGCTATTTTCAAAATATGATTTTAAAATTATACGTTAACACATCAAGGAGCGTTTCATGAATGAAGTCAGGATAAACACTGTTTGTGATGATGCATTGGGAGATCTGGATGCCACGGCACTTGCTAAGCGCCTTGCAAGTGGTGAGGTCACAGCAACGGAACTTGTGGCAGCAGCCATTAAAAGGGCTAAAAAAGCAAACCCAAAATTGAATGCGATTATTACAGACACCTTTGATTTGGCACTCGAGCAGGCAAAAAAAACGCGCATGGGGAAACTTGCTGGAATTCCCACATTTATTAAAGATAACGTCGACGTATTCGGTGTTCCTACCTTGCAGGGAACACGTGCGTTGCCTAGACGCCCTGCGAAAAAAGATCAAGCTTTTGTTAAACAGTTTAAGTCCTTGGGTATAATTAGTTTAGGTAAAACAGCTTTACCTGAGTTTGGACTTCCACCAACTACAGAATCTTTACTCCACGGTGTTACTGCAAATCCTTGGAATGTAGCGTATTCCACGGGTGGTTCTTCAGGTGGGTCTGCAGCTATGGTTGCATCAGGGGTCGTGCCCATTGCCCATGGAAATGACGGTGGCGGATCAATTCGCATACCTGCAGCATGTTGCGGTTTAGTGGGTTTAAAGCCAACACGATATCGGTTAATATCTGCCCCTGAGTTCAAGCGGTTACCCATAAATGTTGTGTTCGAAGGGGTAGTTACGCGAACGGTGAGGGATACTGCATTGTTTATGGCTGAAGCTGAAAAGTATTATACCAACCCTCGCTTATCATCACTGGGTTTGGTAACACATCCTGGGAAAAGGCGATTGCGCATTGCCACGATAACCAATGCCATTGGGGATATTGTGGTGGAAGATGAAGTTATTGACGCAGTTCAATCCACTGCCAAACTATGTGAACAACTGGGTCATCATATAGATGAAATCCCAATTCCATTTACAGATCAAATGGGTGATGATTTTATCCTGTATTATAGTTTTTTATTTTTTATGCTTCATCGCTTTGGCAAAATACTACTTTCTCGCGATTTTGATTCATCTCAGCTTGAACCCCTGACCCTTGGAATAAGCAAATGGTTTCTGACACATATTTTTTCATTTCCCTTTGCAACCATGCGGTTACGAAAAGCAATCAAGGTTACTGAATCTATTTTCCAAAAATATGATGTGATTCTTTGTCCTGTGCTTGCTTCAAAAACAGTAAAAAATGGAACATTATTAGATCCTGAGCTGCCCTTTGATGTCGCATTTGAACGTATTCGGCAGTATGCCCCCTTTACTGCTTTACAAAACATTACCGGCGAACCTGCCATTTCACTGCCTTTGGGGATGAGTCAAGATGGTCTGCCCATTGGCGTTCAATTTGCAGCCCCAATGGGTCATGATAGGGTGTTATTGGAACTATCTTTTGAAATAGAGCACGCAAAGCCTTGGCCGCACTTTCCCATTATAAACAAATCAAATCATTCACAGAACATTGTGGATGTAATCAAAAATTAAAGATGAGGAACACGATACCTCGCCAGTTCATGCTCAACGAAGAAAAATTGAAGAGTAATTTTTTCTCCGAGCTTACCAACCTTGGATTGCTGATGGAGGAAGTGGGAGAAGTGGCCCGTTTAATGACAAGGATTTGGGGACCAGAGTTTCAAACAGAAGGGGGATGATCCGGATCTGGCGGATGAGCTTGCAGATGTTTTGTTTGTAATTGGCTGCATCGCAAACCAGACCGGTATCGATCTAACCGAAGCCGTAAAAAAGAACATGAACAAAAAAAGCATTCGGGATCAGGATCGACATGTAAATAACGCTAAACTTTCATGAGTGATGCAGGGTTTTCTATTTTTTTTTGCTTATTGCCGGGGCAGGCATTTTCAATTCCGTGACAATTGCCCCGATTGTCGAAATGATTGAGAAAAGAAATATTCTCCAGATGCCGGCTGCAACAAGCCCTCCTGATTCATCACCAGGACCGTTGAGAAGTATTGCCGTAATCAGTGTATAGAACAGTCCGGTGAAGACACCGCAAAACGCGCTGCCGACAAATCGTTTTACCAGGCTGGCTCCCCCAAAACCATAGGTTGCCAGTGAACCGCAAACAAAAGGCAGGATGATTGCAATCCACCAGATTTCTTTCAGGCTCGGCGTCACACCGTTTTTGTTAAAGAACCAGAAGTCCGCATATCCGAAAATTCCGGCTGCCGCGATTGCACATAAAAAAATATGCCAGTAGCGGGTTTTGAGCTGAGATCGTTTTTCCATACGCTGTTGAATGCGGCGGCGTATTGTCAGCGGCCAGTTGTAGAAAAGACAGTAAACCCAGTGTTCCAGAAGTGCACCGCTTTCACCGAATACCGGCACGATATGGACAGATTCATTTGCCCAGTGCCCGGCCATGAATCTGGCCAGTTCAGGATACCGGTAAGCCATTTGGATTGGGAATGCGAGATACCCGATATACTTAAAAAACCCCAGAAATACAGCGATGTTGTAATCCCTGAAATTCCGCTCCCGGATAACCAGATAAACAACGTACAGTCCTCTGACCAGAGAGCCGGGTGATATGGGAACAACCTGAAACAGCGCGATGATTCCAACACCGATTCCCCATGCCTGGGCCTTTGGCATCTCAGGATGCATCAGGACATATACAACCGCAACAATAATGGATACCACTTGAGTAACCGGGAGGGTGCATACATGAACCGCAAGACTTTTCAGGTACTTCTGAATGTATGGTTCCTTTATTTTGGATAAAATGATTTCAGCATCTTCATCTGTTAAAATGTGTTTTTTCCGGCCGTCGGAAATCATGTCACGAAGCCACTCTTCTCTGCTTTTTGCATTGAAGTAGAGGCGAACCGGACGGAAGAGATAATAATCAAATCTTTCTTTTGCATACCCCCAGTCGGTAAGAATCCTGTGAAGCCCCACGGGTAAAAACGAAAAGGGGAGATGGCTCAGAAAACGCAAGGCAGATTCGGCTGTTCGCAGGGCATTGATCTCATCAATTCTTCCGGCCCTGTGCCATGGAATCAGCTTTTCGAATATTCTTGCACGGAAGGCACGTTTAAAGTAATTGAGGCTGGTAATGATCTCAAGATAATGCCTGCGCAGGTCTTCTCTGCCGAAGAGCTTTCTGATAAATCCTCCGAGCAGCGGTAAAAGACCGATTAAGAAAAAGAGGATTGTGAGAAACCGGCTGTTACTGATTTTTTTGGAAGCAGAGGCATCAATAATATTTCGTACTTCCCATCCCGTTACCGCACTTGAAAGCATTGTCGACCAGAGTTGCCTGCTGTAAAGCAGCCTGAAGTGATTATGTGTAATGTCCGGGACTGAATTCCGGTAAACCGTTTCGGCTTCTTTCAGTTCCTCGAGCATCCCGTGCATATCTGTAAATTTATCAGGATAGGCGTTGATGAAATTTTCAAGCTTTTTTATGCTCCCGCGATCAAATTGCACGAGGCTACCTCTTCTAAGCCCGTTTAAAATCAGCTTGAAATCACCGGGGCTCATGGGCAGAAAAGGCAGAAGTGCCAGGCCTGCCCGAAAATCAACTGCCACCAGTCCTGATTGCGGACTGTCCTCTGTTTTAATCCGCTTAAGGCAGTTGGGCTGGCTTTTACATGTTGACCATTCATACTGTCTCGCAAACTCATGCCCTCCCATATCATGCATGAGCTCTACAAATTTGTGCATAAATTCATATTTTGCGCGGTATTCGGGAGAGTCAGGCTGAATATTTTCCGGCAGTTTTTTCTTTTGCCAAAGTTTTAAGAGATCAAGGCGGTCATCAACCTCCAGACGCCATGTGCGACCCTCAACCCATTCACTGAGTTCACCGCAGCTCCCCAAAGTCTTGTCTACAAATGTAGCATGGATATCCACAACGCTGTTTTCATCACCGAACCGGATACTGGCCCCGCGCCGGATAAACTTTTGCCAGAGTGCTCCCGCTCTGGCGGCATGCGGATTCACCTGAAGCTGAAAAGGCCCCTGAAATCCTGCCCAGTATAGTGTATTGCGAAATATAAGGGAAAAGTTGGAGGGCGGGATGAGAATTTTCATGGCATAGGTTCCGCCCTTTTCAAGCAGCCCGATTGAATTATGTCCTGCATCAATGTCTATAATTTTTACGCGATACACCTGCCCGGCAAATCCACCACCGACGAATTTGTCAATGACAAGTTTTACCTTTCCTTTGCCTGTTCCGCCAACTTCATGGACATCATATTCAAGTTCGGAGCCGGCATCATACCGTTCAACCCGCATGGGGCGATGCAGTCCTGTATTAAGAAATTTTTTTTCAAGCTTTCTGCAGACCTCGATTGAATATTCTTCTGCCATTCTCGTCTCCGGTTAAGGTACGCTGCTGATTAACCTGCAGGTGTCACTGAAATCGGCATCCCCATAAGCGGCCATATGATCCAGATGAAAACTCCAATAACGATCATCAGCATGATACTGGCCGGAATCCCATACAGGAAAAATTCTCCCGTGGTAAACTGTTTTGAATCATAGGCAATCGCATTCGGCGCCGCACCGACAAGCAGAAGAAACGGCATGCCTGCGGCAACCAGGGATGCAAACACAATGACTTCAGCGGCAACACCAAGATAAGGAGCGATAACAAGGGCGACAGGAAGGGATATGGCAATGGCCGCGACATTCATGATAAAGTTTGTCATCATCAGAACAAAAAATGTTATGCCCATAATGAAAACAAATCCGGGAGATTCCTCAAACATGACCAGCCAGTTGACGGCAAGCCATTTTGCTGCACCCGTCTCCCATAAACAGAAGCCGATACTCATGGCCCCTGCAAAGAGAAGGATGATATTCCATGGAACGTCTTCCAGATCTTCTATCTTCATAATGCCGAAAATAAAAAACAGGATTGTTGAAATAAGGATGATGGCTGTTTTGTCAATTGGCTTCAGAATCGGGAGGAAAGATTTGAGGGACATTATAACGATAACGCCAAGAACGATCGCCGATGCGATGATTTCATTTTTTGTCAGGGGGCCCATTTTAGAATTGAGTTTTGCGGCTCTTTCTCTCAAGCCCGGTATGGTCTTTTTTTCGGGTTTGAAAAAAATCATGAAAAATCCCCATAAAAGAAACGTCATCAGCCATCCGATCGGGAACATGAATTTGGTCAGGGTGAAAAAGGAAATGTCAAGATTGGCTCCGGATGCGATGCCTTTTGCCATTACATCATTATAAAATCCAAGCGCAACAGCCCCCCGGGCGGCGCCCAGAAGGGTCACAACACTCCCGGCGCCAGCCACATATGCCATGCCGATGAACAGACCTTTCCCGAATCTGGTCGGCTTGTCTCCCTCATCATACATTGCATATATGGATAAGAGCAGAGGATAGATCGTGGCGGCAACTGCGGTATGAGCCATGATATGGGTCATTGCTGCCGTGACAACAAAACAGCCCAGATAGATCATACTCGTTTTTTCCCCGACGATCATCAGCATTTTGTATGCTAGACGTTTGGTCAGACCTGTTTTTGTAAATACCATTCCAATCATGATCGATGCAAAAATAAACATGACCGACGGGTCCATGAAGTCCTTGAAAGCAGTCTTGGCTGGTCTTATCAGAAACATAGCCTGAAGAACGCCTATGGTAATGCTGGTTACACCGATCGGTACGACCTCAAAAATCCACCAGGTGCCGGCCAGCAGAAAAACGGCGAGGGCGCCTTTGGCTTCTTTTGAAAGCACAAAATGCTGTCCCATGGGATCGATAGCATCGGGCCAGGGCGGCGCATAATAGACGATCGCAAAAAGAATAATGCCGGTGAACATGGCAATCATTTTTCCTACACTCATAGTTGATTCAGCCGTGCCGGTCGCTTCTCTCTGCATGATTCTCCCTCCTGAAGATATATCTAAAATATCGTAATATACATTTTTAATTGTCTGGCTTAGGGTGGTTCTTCAGCCATGAGCCTGAACAGATTGACATGTCGCATAGATAAAGCGCAATTCAATATTTCTTTATGATTTACAATGCCTAAGCGTGGCATTCTTTCATGGTGTGAAATATTGCAGCGAAAACATCTGTCAATCGAAGTATGCCGATGATATCATCATTTCTTGTAACAAGGAGCGACTGGTGATGACCCATGACAAGCATATGAATCGCCTCATCCAGGGTCGCATTTTCATCGACATATTCACCTTCGGTAGGGGAGTACATGATTTCGGACACTTTTATTTTCGAGGCTTTTTTGCAGGTAGTGGAAAGCGGCGTGTCCCAGAGCCTGTATTGCTCCATCATGGAGTTTATAAACTTTTTGGTAAAGCCGTAGCGGGCCAATCCGGAATGATCCTTTATTTCGCTGTATTTAGGTTCCAGTGCCCGCAGTACATCCAGCTGACTCACTTTGCCGATAATTTTCTGGTTTTTATCAAAAATCAGAATGGCTCTGTGAGCGTAATTGCTGCGGTCAAATTCCTGGTGTGCTTTTTCCAGCGCAAGCACGGCCTCATACAGTGTTGAATCTTCTGAAACAGTGGCATACTCCGCAATGGGCACCATAATGTCTTTTAATTTATAGTCTTTCATAGAAACCTCCCCCCTGTCTTCTATCAAATGTTTTTTAGCGTTTGATGGGCGCTTTAATTTTACATTCAGGGATCTCCCTTTAATAGCAGAAAATTTTTTTATCATGAGTTCATTTAAAGGTCAAGGTTTTCAAAATTCTGCAACTCGTGTATAAAAGGGCTTGTAAACATATATAAGTGTATCTTAACAGGTGGATTTTTTTTAGCAGTCAATAATTGCCCGGTTCAGGAGACAGACGGATAATTTGGATATCGAACTTGCAAAAAGATTGAAAAAACCGCTAATGATCAAGGATAGGCGGATTGATAATCGGCTTGTATTGGCTCCTATGTCGGGCCTTGGGCATATTGCCTTCCGGGA
>JAQYVL010000043.1 GCA_030145525.1 Desulfobacterales bacterium | reverse complement strand
TGTATTCGCATGTAATCTAAAAACCGTTGACAGACAAACCAAAGGCCTGGATAATTTTCCAGGCCTTTTTATTTTATAACCATATAAAATATCATCTATTTTCTGCCATTAGTCTATTGTGGTCGTCATAATAATTTTCCGATATTTGTTCGCTTGCGATCAAGCGGCCTCTGACGGTAAACATTTTCAATATTGCCAAAACAGAACCCGACTGATATGGGTAAAATTCCACCGGCAAAAACAGGCGGCTTTATTTACCGGCAAGCCGTAATATGAAATGAACACGTCAGTGCCATCATTCTAAATTTTTATTGAATATAAAAACAAATCAATTAGATCCGAACAATTGCCGGGCTTCTCAAATAATGAGGTACCGGCTGAAAAAAATTCACTAACGTTTAATAAAAGGGGGATTCTATGGACAAAATTTTAAGATTTGACATGGGAGCTGAAAATGGACCGGTTTGCAGGGAAGAACCCTTAGGGAAATATGCCGGTATGGGCGGACGCGGCATGACATCTATGATCATATCGCAGGAGGTCCCCCCGCTGTGCCACCCATTGGGTGAAGAAAACAAACTGGTCATCGCCCCTGGCCTGCTGAGCGGATCGGCGGCAGCTCAGTCCGGCCGAATTTCCGTGGGATGCAAAAGCCCCCTCACAGGGGGCATCAAGGAATCAAACTCCGGCGGACAGGCATCCCAGGTTTTGGCGCGGCTGGGATATGCCGCTATTATTCTGGAAGGCAAACCATTGAACGACAATCTCTACAAAATTGTTATCAACAAGAATGGAGTTGTGATCACAGAAAACAACGACTTGAAATTACTTGGAAATTACGATACGGTTGACAAAATGAAAGCCCAGCACGGTGATAAAATCGCATGCATTTCCATCGGCCCTGCCGGTGAAATGAAGATGGCGGCTGCGACCGTCGCCTTTACCGACATGGAGATCCGTCCCACCCGTCACGCGGGGCGCGGTGGTTCCGGTGCGGTAATGGGCGTCAAGGGCGTCAAAGTAATTGTGCTGGATGATACCGGTATGAAAATGCGCCCCCCAAAAGATCCCGATAAATTCAAAGAGGCCAACAAACGTTTCGCAAAGGGACTGAAAAGACATTCGGTCACCGGTGAAGGCCTGCCGGCCTATGGAACCAATGTATTGACCAACATCATCAATGAGGCCGGTGCGTTTCCCACCAACAATTTCTCCTCCGGCCGGTTTGACGGTGCTTCCGCCATCAGCGGCGAAACCTATGCTGAACTGGAAACCAAAAGAGGCGGCCGTCCCACCCACGGCTGCCACCGCGGCTGTGTGATCCAATGCTCCGGCATTTTTGTCGACAAGGATGGCAACTACCTGACCAAACAGCCTGAATATGAAACCGTCTGGTCTCATGGCGCCAACTGCGGTATCAGCGATCCGGATCTCATCGCTCAGATAGACCGGCTTGACGATGATTTCGGACTGGATACCATTGAGATGGGGGCAACCATCGGGGTGGCCATGGAAGCCGGCGTTGCCAAGTTCGGTGACGGGGAAGCCGCCATCAAACTTGTCAAAGAAGTTGGGAAGGGAACCCCCCTGGGACGCATTCTGGGAAGCGGAGCCGCTGTGACCGGAAAGGTCTATGGAATTGAAAGGGTTCCAACCGTAAAAGGGCAGTCCATGCCCGCCTATGACCCCCGGGCGGTTCAGGGAATCGGTGTAACCTATGCCACAAGTCCCATGGGGGCCGACCATACTGCCGGTTATGCCGTGACCGCAAATGTACTGGGAGTGGGAGGAAACGTTGATCCGCTGAAGCCTGAGGGCCAGATTGAACTCTCCCGCAATCTCCAGATCGCCACCGCGTCCATTGATTCTACGGGATATTGTCTCTTTATCGCCTTTGCTATCCTTGACCAGCCGGATACATTTCAGGACATGCTGGACGTCATCAGCGCCTTCACCGGTCAGGAGCTTACCGCTGACGGAGTTACCGCTCTGGGCAAAAAAATTCTTAAAAGTGAAAGGGATTTCAACTTCCAGGCCGGTTTTTCATCCAAAGATGACCGCGTTCCAGGCTTTTTTAAGAGAGAGCCGCTCCCGCCTCATAACGTTACCTTTGCTGTAACGGATGAGGAGCTGGATCAGGTTTTTAACTGGTAAAACAGGCGCTGAATGCTATTGAAAAAGCAATGAAGCAGACAAACCGGCCCGGGGAACCGATCATGACTCCCCGGGCCGGATATATTTCTGCCCTTTACCAGAACTGGTTTTTCCAAGAGTTAAAAGATCCCATGATAAACTTTTCCGAAAAAGCCGTCCCTGTTCTGCTGCAAACCAACCAGGTTTCCGTTTTTCTACCTGTCCTGACAAAAGGCTTTGGCATGACCCATGGTGAATGCACCACCGTGCATGATTTTCTGGCCGGAGAGCTGGAGCTTTCAGAACAATATATCGAAAATCGAATCCAGACCATATTCCTGAACGGAAAAGCCGTGGATAACATTAAAGCCGCCGGACTTTCAGACAAGGATACCCTGGCGCTCTCCGCTGCCATGCCCGGGCTGGTTGGCGCTACTTTTCGCCGGGGCGGCCGGTACGCGGCAATGAGACAAAATGTCTCCCATTCTAACAGCTGCACATCTGTCCCCGATAAAACAAAAACCATTGTTCTGAAACTTTTCAACCTGGTTGCAAAAGAGATCGGGCCTGGTCTGCTTGCACGCGGAATCCGTATTCAGGGAAGCGATCTTATCCATTGTCTAATAGATCAGCCGGACGATTTCTGGAAGGAGTGTAAAATTTTTGTGGACAAAAGGAGTGCTGCAAAAAAAACGATTCTTGACTCCAGCCTGGAGAACAATGTCATTTCCCTCCGGGTAACGCCTCCATCCTGATCTGCTCCCGGATCAAGCTTGAAGCGGTTTTCGAAAGTCTTTTAAGTCGATTGGAAATAAGTACCGCCCTCCTTAAAGATCATTATTACATCTATCGCGATTGTCATAATAATTTTCCTATTCAAGCGTTATCTCAGCGATCAAGCGGCCTCTGAGTGAAGTCTATTGAGGTCATTTGAAAAGCGTTCTTCATGAAGCGCAGCGTCAAATTTGTAACTGTCTGAGGGAGTTTGCGACCGAGTTTTTCAAATTTAGCAGAGCACATGATAGAACGCTCCAAATGCCGCAATCAACGAACGAAGAGGATCTTGATCACTGTTCAACCGGTACATATTTATGACATTCGTTATATGTGAAACTCCTCAGAACCGCTTTCAAAACCGCCTCTATCCCCCTATCCCCCGCCCACCGGAGGAAATACACCCACCCTGTCTCCGTCACAAAGCGTCTCCTCATTACTGCACATGACGCCGTTCCGAAATATCAGCTTGATCTCTTTTTCAGGCACGCCGATATGGACCATCAGTTGTGAAACGGTGGTGCCTTCATCGCAGTCAATCCACCATGACTTTCCAGCGGCATCATCCGGTTTTAACCGCGCAAGGGAAGCAAAAAGGTTTACCTCTATCTTCATTGTATTTTCCTGATTACGGCTGGTTATACGGCCAACTTATTTTTTAAATTTATACCATGCCCTAAACACTATACCATGTGCCTCTCCCGATTCCGTTCTTTATGATATATTTATCCGCAACAAGTTCACGTAACCTTACCTTGATTGTATTTCTATTCGCTTGCGTGATTGCCTGAAGCTCGGATATTGTTGAACGGCCATGATCTCTAACGATTTCTAATATCTGACTGGAAAGTACCGGAAGACTGATCATTCTATGCTCACGTTCAATTTTTTGAGACAAATTATCTTTATGGGATTTCAAAGAATAAAGAAAAAACATTATCCAGCTCTCTAATCCGGAATAGTCTGTATCCAGCGTTTTTTGAGCCTTTCGTAATGCCCGATAATAATTTTCCTTATTTCTTTCAATAACATTCTCTAATGAACTATAAGGCACATAAAAATATCCGCATTGCAATAAAAGCAATGTAGTCAATATTCTTGAGATCCTTCCGTTACCGTCTTGAAAAGGGTGTATCGCTAAAAAATGAACAATAAAAATAGAAATCACAATTAAAGGATGAAGCTCCTTTTCTTTTAAATTCCTATTCGTCCATTTTAACAACGCCTTCATTTTCATCGGTGTATCAAAAGGCGATGCTGTTTTGAAAATTATGCCGATACTTTTCCCGTCCTGATCAAATGCCTCAACATGATTTGGAAACTTTTTGTAATATCCTCGATGCCGTTTATCTTTTGTACTGTATTTGAGCAGGATGCTATGCAATCGTTTAACATAATTTTCTGCAAACGGAACTTCCATAAACGATTCAAATACTAAATTCATTACTTCTGCATATCCTGCGACCTCTTCTTCATCACGGGATTGGAATGACTCTATATCAAGTCCCGCGAGAAGCTGTTCAATCTCCTTATCAGTAAGCTTAACACCCTCAATGCGGGTAGATGATCCAATGGATTCTATGGTTGCCACCTTTTTTAACGCATCCAAACGATCAGGTGCCAATCGTCCAATCGCTTTCCATTCGCCCTTAAATTCATCAACTTCAGCAATGACTCTCAGCATCTCTTTTGTAATATTTACAATAGGTTTTCTCATAATTATCCTTTCAATACCCATAAACACACCCATATATACCCATAAATTCCATCAAAAATCAACTCTTGGCACAAGGTCTTCACCCGCAAACCTTACCAGGGTTTCCCCATAATCACCCTTTCAACACCCACAAATATACCCATATATACCCGGAAATTCATTGTGGGTCAGCCCGTTGAGTAATAGAATTGATTTTCCTAAAAATAATTAAAGGACGACAATTCTTGACTTTTCTGATCTGACAGCTTTATTTAGAACACATAACTTTCAATGGAGATGAATTGACTATGACTGCTGAAAAAAAATTAAAAAGAACCCTGCGATTAAAGGACAATCTCTTGTCAAGCAGATATGAAATCTGCATTGAACGCATGAAATTTTTTACCGAGGCCTATAAAAAATATTCGGAAGATTCTGAAAATATTAAAAGGGCCAAAGCGGTCGCGCATACCCTGCAGAACATGACAATCTTTATAAGAGATGATGAACTGCTCATTGGAAACGAAACCAGCAAGAATCTGGGTGAAAAGGTCAATCTGGACCTGCAGCGCTTCGACAACAATCTGGATCAAAAGAGCACTTACGAAGAGCTTTCCAAAAGAAATCCACAGCCGTTTTTTATAAAGGACCATGAAGTTGATGAACTGCTTGAAATGATCCCATTCTGGCAGGGAAAATCTCTTGCAGACGATATCATAAACAAAGAGCTGCTCGATAAAAAACTGATCTCTGACAACGGAATGCTGTCAGCCCTGACTCCCAACATCGCCATCCAAATCGGGACAACAGAAGGCCACCTGTCTGCCGGATATGAAAAGCTCCTGCAATCCGGGTACAAGGGAATCATTGAAGAAGCAGAACTTTACCAGAAAAAGTTGCAGCCGGATGACCCTGAATTTCAGGAAAAAAATGATTTTTATGAAGCTGTAAAAATAATTTATAAAGCCTCAATCCAGTTCTCAAAACGATTTTCAGACCTTGCCTGTGACCTGGCAGATAAGGAGCCTCGTGAACAGCGAAAAAATGAGCTTACCATAATCTCCGAGATGATGCATAAGTTTACGGAAAAGTCTCCGGATACATTTTACGAGGCAGTTCAATTTATCTGGTTCAGCCAGAATATAGCAAATATCATTTATCAGCGGAGCGTGGTTTCGCCCGGAAGGCTGGATCAGATTTTATGGCCCTATTATGAAAGAGATGTGCAGTCGAATAAGATAACGCGTGAAATCGCCCTGGAACTGATTGAAGAATTGAATCTTAAGCTCACATGGAACGTCACCCTGATCCCGGCCGAATTGACAACAATCGCGAACGCTCTCGGGCTGAACACGCAGACAATCACAATTTCGGGAATGAAAAAGGACGGGGCCGATTCGACAAATGACCTGTCCTATCTGTTTCTGGAAGCCTATAAAAATGTAAAGGTGTTTACAACAGACTTGTCCGTGCGCATTCATAAAAATACGCCTAAGAAATTTTTCAAGGAGGCGTTATCTGTCTTTAAGTCAACCTCCGGGATCGCCTTTTATAATGATGATGTCATTATCCCGTCTCTTGAAAAAGCAGGCTATACTACCCAAGATGCCCGGGATTATGTCATTATCGGCTGCGTGGAACCAACCGGCCAGGGGAACAGCTTTGCCGCTACAGGACGGATGTTCATGAATCTGCCGGGCGTGCTGGAACTGATCTTAAATAACGGATACAGCAACATGTCCGGAATGGTTGACGGGCTTGAGACCGGAGATCCGTCCGGTTTTGAAACCTTTGATGATCTGCTCGATGCCTTTACCCAGCAGCTCCGGTTTAACATTGAAAGATCGGTTCAAATCGCAGAAGTAGGAGATATCGAGACCATGAAGTACTTCCAGCATCCTTTCATTTCAGCAATGCTGGATGGATGCATGGAAAAGGGAAAAGACTATGTTTGCGGAGGAGCAAGATACAATCTTTCATCCATAACCGGGTACGGGTTTGCAACCCTTACAAACTCGCTTTTTAACATTAAAAAAGCAGTATATGACGAACAACAGGTATCATTGAAAGACCTTATTGAAATACTCAATTCAAACTTTGAAGGCGAGGAACCCCTGAGAAAAAAACTGGCCGAACAATATGATAAATGGGGAAACGATAAGGAGGAGATCGACTCCTTTGCCTGCCGTCTATGGAACCTGTTCACCCGGGAAGTTGCAAAATATTCGCCGAAAAGAGAAGGAAGATACAGCGCAGGCGCATATTCCATGGGAGTGCATGTGATGGAAGGATTTATCACCAGACCCACCGCAGACGGCAGAAAAACGTTTGAGCCCATCTCCAACAGTTTGTCACCCGTAAACGGATCGGAAAAAAACGGGATCACGGCTGCCCTGAACTCCGTCGCGAAATTGAACTATGAATTTGCCGCAAACGGCGTTGCCGTAAATGTGAGGATACATCCGCAGAATCTGGAAAAAGAAGAGAATCTGGAAAAATTTTACTATCTGTTGAAAACCTATTTTGAAAAAGGCGGCATGCAGATACAGCCGACGGTGGTTTCAACCGAAACGCTCCGGGATGCCCAAACTCACCCTGAAAAATATCAGGACTTGATTGTAAAGGTTGGAGGATACAACGCGACCTATGTTGACCTTGGCGTTCCGATTCAAAACGAAATCATGAATCGACTTGAAAACAAAATTTAAATGCCAAAGTGTTTAATTATTTCTTCTGACACAGCTTTTGAAACCTTTTTAACTGCCTTATGTTCTGCTTCGGTATAAGTCACATGGCCTTTGCGAACCTTTTGCGAAACTTTTCCTACCTTTGAACCGGTTGACAAATCTATAATATCAAGAGTCAGGTTTATTCTTGCGAATTTATAGTCGGGATTATTGATATTCACTGGTTTAACTTTCACCTCTCCTGAAATCATCACATCAGCTTTTTGCTTAACGTCAGATAGTTGAAACCCTTCTTTTGTAAGCCTTCCTGTTATTTCATCAACTACTTCGCGAGAATAAATGCCGGTGATATCCACATAAATAAGCATTGCGGATTTTATTTCAGGTGTCATTTCAATGACCGATTGCATTTTATCAGTTGCAGAGCTCTTATCTGAAAACCCGATAACCCGCAGACGACTCCCAAGAACTTCTTTTTCCACCCAGAGATTCATAATTTTTTTAATAATTTTCAATTTTAAAATCGGACTTTTTGTCTCAAGAAGACTCTTGTATTCCGCTTCAATGAAGGAATTCTGCTTTTTTATCTCCTGATTCCATTCATCCCGGGCCTTGTATCTATCCAATACTGCTTCAGCATAATAAGAACGGCTTTTTTCATCGTACCAGGTCTTTCCGATTTTAACCCCTTTCAGCCCCATAGCAGTTATAACTCTTATATTGGCTTCAATTTTTTTTTGAAAATTTTCGCCTGCTTTCGTATCTGTTACCGACTTTGTACTGGAAATCACCTCACTCTGAATTTTCGACTCAAATATTCCGGACAGCTCCGCCTTGGAATTTCTACGGGCCTCGGCATCAGTCTGCCCAATTCCTGTTGCAGTTAGATATCTTGATGACGAATAGTCTTCAATTATGGATTCTGCTGCCGTTGTTGTTTTTAAATCATCGAATTTTACTGTTTTTGAGTCAGCAGACCCGGCGCCCGCGGATTTTATTTCAGGTTCAGACCCATCAATCTCCTGATCCAAATCGTCAAACGCCTGCTCGGCCCTTTCCTGCTGCATACGGGTTCGCTTATCCGCACCTGATTCATCTTTTTGCCGGCCAACGACTGCGCAGCCTGCTATAGCAATAAGCAAAAACATAACTAAAAAATATTTTTTAATCATTTTTTCTCCACATCGTTTGGGCCTGTCCTATACAAAAAATGGCTTTTTAATAAATCGACCTGAAAACAACAAACCTGGTTTCACCGGCTTTAATGTTCATCGATTCCAGCATGTTTTGTGTTCCGCCACACTGTTTTACGGATACCCGGCAGGGACCGGGCGGCACAAAAGTACGGCTGAGATAGATTTCACCGGGAAGTGTCCGCCAGGTTCTTATATCGGCCTTCTCCAGCGCGAACGTGTTCACCATGTTTGCGACAAATTCAAACAGTTGCCTTTTTTCTTTTCTTTTAGGATCTTTTTTATCTTTGCCGACAACTTCTCTGCTGATCGTTTTTATGGCGGCCTGCTTTAAAACTGCTCTGGCGATCGCTTTGGCAATCTCTCTGCCCTTTCTATCGTCTAAACATTTAACGGCAATTTTATTGATATCTTCTACAAGTTCCGCCTGTTTTTCAAAATAAAAGGAGCCTGATTCCACGACAAATTTACTTTGCCTGCAATGAACAGGATTAACCTTGTACCCGGGAAAGGCTATGCTGATCGGCCCTGAAGGTGTTGGTACGGTAAATTTTTTTTCCACCTTCACAGGTGACTGTCCGTTCAGATGGATAAAAATGATTTTACCCATTGCCATGGTTTCTCTCATGGATCTGTACTCTACAGATGATGAAGAAAGAAGATGCCGGGCCTCATCCAGCCTGTCAACAGCTGCCGCAGTTCTTAAAAGATCAGCAGGCAGAAACGAAGGAAGAGGGGTTCCATAGGCTGCGTTATAATCCCTGTAGGATTTAAAGGCTGCATAGTAATCGATGAAGGCGTCATCCAGGTCTCTGCCGGCCTCATGAATTATTCCGCTGAGATACCTGCCAAAGGCATCTTCCTTATAAACGTTTTTTTTCTGATATACAGCATTATATCCTGAAAGGAGGGTATCCAGCCGTCGGCACTCCACCAGTGCCTCATCGAATTCACCGAGTTTGGCATAGCAGATCGCTGAAAAAAGATTGATCAATGCCCGTTCAAAATCTTCACCGGCATATGAGATGGCCATATCATTGCTGACCATTGAGAGTGTGTACTGGCTGACGCTCTTGGTCCAAAGTTCCTCGCCAAGATATTCGGCCTTTTTGAAATATTTATTTCCTGCATCATAGTTGCCGCAAAGCATGTTTATCATAGCAGAATCCATGAGGAAAAGGAGCTTGTCATTCCTGCCATATCTGTTTTCACTCGTTTCAATATACTTTACAGCTTCATTACAGCTGTTTGCGGTCATCAAATTTTCCAGCCGGTTATAGTGCTGGTTCATGGAG
This sequence comes from Desulfobacterales bacterium, assembly GCA_030145525.1. Classification (GTDB taxonomy): domain Bacteria; phylum Desulfobacterota; class Desulfobacteria; order Desulfobacterales; family SURF-7; genus JAQYVL01. The sequence goes on along the minus strand of JAQYVL010000043.1, from coordinate 2,083 downwards.
CAGGAGCACAGAAGAGACAGGACAATAAAGGCTGTAAGAATTTTCCTCATATAATTCTATTTATAACGGCAAGCAATATGATCTGTATGGAATTATACTTATAGTCCCATACGATTACGTTCTATGAATTTTTTTATTTTCTTATCACCGATCCATGCTTTTCTGTGTGTTTCAATATCGATAAGCTCAAGATTGATCTGGTAGAACATAACCTCCTCTCCTTCTATCTTATCCCGTATCGTATTGATTTCGCCTTTCAGCATAAAATTTGCGCCGATCTCTTCACCGGCCTCTTTTGCCGTCTCTTCAGATGAATAAGAAGATTGCTGTTTTAATTCATCCCGCAATTCCTGGCGAATACTTTGACCGGCAACAAAATCAACTTCACCTGAATTAATCAGCGCTTTTTCAAGGTCTTTAACAAAGGTCCGGGTATTGATATGCTCATGGCTTCTATTTCTTACAGTTCCCACAACTACAATAGGCAGATTCCCTTCATGACTCCTTATAAATTTCTGATGCCAGGGGCGGCTCAAAACATCTTTGATCATCTCTTCAGAAACGAGTCTTGAATCGGTATCATTCCATTTACCGCTCAAATCAATGGTGGTGTCTGTTTGAACCCTTTTTACTTTGACTGCCGCACATCCCGTCCAAAGCAAGCCAAGCCCGATACTGATTATCAATCCAAAATAAATCTTTCTCATCTATTTATTCCTCCTTATAAAAAAGGTCCCACCCCGGCTTATAATTTTTTATACGCCTCTATCCTCTGATGGACTCTGTTTAAATATTTTTTTGTCTCAGCATGGGGCAATTTTTTTTCAAGCCTGTTGAAAACTTCCTGCGGGCTCATCTGATTGATAATTTTTGATGCTTTCTTAATATTTCTTTTTTGAGCAAACGCTTTTGCGACATTCCCGGCTCCGGTATTATAGGCAGCAATCACACAGTATAACCTGCTTTCAAGATTTTCGATGTTTTTTAGATATCTGTTAAACAATATATATAAATACGCGGTACCCATATTAATATTATTATTCCCATTATACAGATAAGATGGTGCCAGGAGAACCGGTTTGCCGAATACCATCTGGGTTGCATCCATCCCGGCGCTTTGCGGTACGATCTGCATCAAACCATAGGCAGGAACATGAGAACGCGCCATGGGGTTGAAAGCGCTCTCTGTATGAATCACTGCAAAAACAAGTGCCTCATCTATTTTCCGCAAATTTGCATAGTGCATTACATCCTGTTTATAGATTTCTGCTTTCTTTTGTACGCTTTTGGGCGGCATGGGAATGGTCAAGGAAACAACCTCAGCGCCTTTTATTTTCTTGGATTTTTGTCGCTGGACAGTCCCCTTCTGCTTTAAATCCGATACGGCTCGTTCCAGTTCTTTTTCTGTCGGCTTTGGTTTTCCAATAATAATATCGGTTAAAACAGGCTTTTTTTCAACTTTCCCTGTTTTTACGTGTTTTGCATTCTTTACTATTCTCTTTTCGATATTCTGAGAAAGACTGTCCCTTTCAAAGGCTGTGGCGTTATCTTCAAGCAAGAGATCAGATAAAAGTTTTCGAAAAGCTTCATCCGCATCCTTGCCTTTTTCGTCAAGAATAATCTCCAGACGGATAGACTCTTTTTCAAAATCAACTATTTTCCTTGTTTTAAAATCCGGTGTATACTCCACCCATCTTTTTTTGCCGGAAATCTCAAGTTGATCCCAATTTTTTAAAACTTTATTCCTGAACTGTTCATATTCCTGCGCAACAATTTCTTTATAGATCTGAAATTCCTGAGCAACTTCCTTTTTATACTGCTCAAATTCCAGATGTGATCGATCATATTCAGGCTGATTTTGTTTTACGAAATCATCAAATTCACCCGCGAATGAAAGAGGCAGAATCATGAATGCTATAACAGTAAATATTATGGGATATTTTAACATAACAGGCCTTTCCAGGGAAACATGTCATTATTTAACTACCATCCAAACATACAGCTTGCTGGATTCCGGATCTTCCCAGAATTCCATGATGACCGCCTTGACTACTTCACCGTTTACGGTTTGAATGCTGTAAGT
>JAQYVL010000042.1 GCA_030145525.1 Desulfobacterales bacterium | reverse complement strand
TGACAAACTTGCTTCCTTCAAGCCCCATGGAATGGATATACGACACGCTGACGGGGAGACCTTCCTTTACATGATTCTGCATGATCCCTATAACAGGTCTGTGAGAGATGAAAACGGCATTGCCATTTATCAGGTCCTGGGGCAAAAGTTGAGTTTTATGGAGATGCTGGAAGATAAAACATTTCTCTGGTCGCCAAATGATATTTCGGTTCTTGAAAGCGGTGAGATTTATGCCACAAATGATTATCGCTCTGAGTTCGATATTTATCTTCGAAAAAAAACATCTGAAATCGCCTATTATTCTGTTCGGAAAAAAAAATGGTCTGCTGTCGCCTGGGATCTTTCTTTTGCCAATGGAATTCTGGCAACGCCTGACCGGGTTTATGTCGCAACTACACGAAGCGACAGGCTGATTGAATATCCCCGGAAAAGTGATGGGAGTTTAGGAAAAGAAAAAATTTTGCTTGAAATGAAAGGGCTGGATAATATCATGCCTTTTGGCAAAAGACTTGTGGTGGCAGCGCATTTTGACGACTGGGCATTTTTCTGGCACCATAAAAACAGCAAAAACATCTCCCCGTCAGTGGTTTTTTTGATCGATCCGGATGATTCCGCTCCGGATGAAACAAAAAAAGTGATTTATGCGGATGAAGGCGGGCAGATAAGTGCGGCATCCACGGCATTCATTTACAACGACAAACTATATATTTCGCAGGTCTTTGAATCAAAAATTCTTGTATGCGACGCAGTGGATCTGAAAAAGCTGAATGAATAAAACCCGGAGGTATAGAGATGAAGGCTCACACTAAATTCCGTTTTTTGATCATGATTGTTCTCATGGCCTTTATGGTGATAGAGGCAGGAAATGCACAGGCTGAAATTCAATTCGTATCAGACCTTCTTGTTATAACCCTTCGCTCTGAGCCTGAAAAGGATGCAGAAGTTATTCGAACGCTTCGATCCAATACGCCCCTTGAAGTGATTGAGGAATATGACGAATATCTAAAAGTAAGAACCGATAAAGATGAGGAAGGTTGGGTCATCAAAAGATATGTTACTTCAAACATCCCGAAACCCATAATTATTACGGAATTGGGTGAACGGATAAACGAACTTGAAGAAAAAAATGAAGAACTGATCAAAATCAGTGAGAACCTGGTGGCGGAACTGAATGAAATAAAAAAATATCAGAATGGCTCTGACGAGTATAAAGCCTCAATAAGAAAAGAGAGAAAAGAGGCGGCAAAAGTGATCTGGAAGCTTGATGCCATGACTAAAAAATACAACGCGCTTCGCAATAAGTCCCGTAATGTAATCGAGATGACTGAAAAAATTAAAAAGATGGAAGAAAAAATAGTAAAATTAAATAGTTCCAAGGGTACACTTAAAGTACTATATGAGAAGCTGAAACAGGAAAAAAAGGATATGCTGCGTGCAGGTATAATCAGATGGTTTCTTGCCGGAAGCGGTGTTCTTTTTGCCGGGATGATTTTGGGAAAAATATCCCGTAAAAAGGATTACTATTGATCTATGAATAGAATTTGTGTGAATGAAATTTAAAGGCTAAATCCCCATTTGATATTGACAGACCATTTATGCTGCTAAAAATTTTTCAGCGACAGTTCAATTTTGGAAATTCACCTTTCCTGACAGATCGACTATAGGAACGTAAAATGATTAAAAAAACCTTGGCATTATGCTGCATATTTCTGTTTTTTATCGTAAGTGGCTGCGGGCCGGTTCTGGTTGTAAGCGGGGCAGCCGGCGCATACAAGGTGGCAACAGATGAAAGGCGCGTTGGACAAATATGGGATGATTCCGCCATTGAAGCCCAGATCAATTTAGAGCTTGTTAAAGCCTCTGATGTAAATACAGCTAACATCGATGTGGATGTTTTGGATGGAGTAGTTGTGTTGACAGGACTTGTCGATTCTGTAAAAGAAGCCGAGAAAGCCGAAACAATTGCCCGAAATGAGCCGCATGTAAAAGAGGTGAAGAATCAGTTGATGATCGGTTCCAGATCCTTTGGGCAGGTAATCGATGATCAGATTATCGGCAACAAGGTCAAAGGCGCTCTGATCAATGAGAAGGGTATTCGTTCCCTGAATATTGATGTAGATGTACAAAAGGGAGTCGTTTTTTTAACCGGGATAGTCGAAAACGAAGATCAGCACAAAAGGGTGTTAAGGATAGCAGAGGCAACCTCAGGTGCCGTTAAGGTTACCGATAATTTGCAAATTAGAAAAAGCAATGAATGACGGCTTCGTAAAAAGTACAATTTCTTTGTTGCACTTCATCTTGTATAATTGCGGAAGAGGCTAACTATGCACGCCTTCGGCTACCGCTGCACTGTCGTGCACGGTATTATACAAGATTCGCGCGCCTGGAACTTGAACTTTTTACTTTGCCGTCTGTTTTGCGACTTTTTACGAACTTATCAATGAATAATAGGGTATTAAAAGGTTTATTTTATGACTGGGTTTGAAATTTATCTGAGTCCGACGTACTACATTGACAGCGATAATGAAAAAATAATCGAATTTGCAGAAGAAGTCTCTTATGATGTGAATGAGAGCATCGAAAAAGCGATCAGACTTTTTTATGCTGTTAGAGATCAGGTGCGATATGATCCATACGGCATTGAGAAGAATCCCGTATATTTTAAAGCAAGCTCCACATTGAAACGTGGATCGGGATTTTGTGTGGCAAAAGCCATTCTTCTCGCAGCTTTTGCCCGTTCAGTGAAAATACCGAGCCGACTGGGTTTTGCGGATGTGCGCAATCATTTAACCACGGAACGCCTTAAAACGCTGATGAAAACAGATGTCTTTGTTTTTCATGGTTACACGGAGTTGTATCTGGGAGGCAGATGGGTAAAGGCGACTCCGACATTCAATCTTGATTTGTGTGACAAGTTTGGTGTATCTCCACTTGAATTTGACGGTAAAACCGATTGCCTTCTTCATGAATTTGATCAGGAAGGCAACAGGCATATGGAATATTTAAAAGATCATGGACATTATTCTGATTTGCCTGTGGAAAAACTGCTGGCATCAATGAAAGAGGCATATCCCATGTTTTTTGAGGAAAGCGTAGAAGCCCTGAACGGTGATTTTGAGAAAGAAGCCGTTTCAGACAGGAACGTACCATCGTCGATGTGAAACCGATTCTTCCCTCAATCCTTTCCCATGACAGAATTTGTCTTAATTTTATAATCCGTTCACTTTATGCGTGTATCGCTGCCTGTCCGGCTACTGAAACCGCATGAAACAGGAGCCAGGAATTCATTTAAAATGCGATACGAAGGAAATATATTCAGGCCGTTCAGCGAAGCAAACAGTTATCTTCTACAATGTACAATAGGATGCTCTCATAACAAATGCACCTTCTGTGGAATGTACAAAGATCGAAAATACAGAGTGCGGATTCTTGAAGAGATTAAAACCGATATTCAAATGGCAAAAGACCATTACGGGGATCTTGAAAAAGTGTTTCTCTGCGACGGAGATGCCATCGATATCGAAACGGATATGCTTCTCGAGATTCTGAATGAACTGTATTCCGCATTTCCCTCGCTGAGGCATGTCGGCAGTTATGTCGGCCCCAAAAGCACACTACGGAAGACTGTATTGGAACTCCGTGAGCTAAGATCTGCCGGCTTCACGAAAGCGTATCTGGGCGTTGAAACAGGAGATGAAAAGCTTCTTGCCGAAATCAATAAGGGGGTTACCGCCGCTGAAATGCTTCAGGCTGGCCGGAACCTGGTTAATGCAGGTATAAACCTCTCTTCAATGGTTTTGCTGGGGATTGCGGGAAAAGGATCAAGATCCCGCGAGCATGCAATAGAAACGGCAAAGATTACAAATTTAATGAAACCCCAATATCTTGCTGCGCTTACTTATACTCCGGTTCCGAATACGGCACTGTTCCGGAAAGTTGAATCCGGGGAGTTCAATCTTCCGGATCCATTTGAAACACTTGAAGAGATGAAAATTATTTTTGAAAATATCACCATAGACAACCTTAAGTTTGTCGGCGCCCATGCTTCAAACTATCTCCCGGTGAGCGGAACACTTCAGCGGGACAGGGAGAAAATGCTGGATATCGTGAATGAAGTTCTTGAATCAAAAGATATGAGTGTGCTTCGAAGTGAACAGATGCGAGGCTTGTGAATCACTCCAATCTAGTCTGATATTCTTTAGCCACTATGTGGGCTATTTTAACACCCATTACTTCCTT
>JAQYVL010000041.1 GCA_030145525.1 Desulfobacterales bacterium | reverse complement strand
CTCCTTCATTAATCTGATATTTACGCCCATAAGTGTCAAGGGCGGCCCGTAAACCTGTCGTTGCCTTTTCCCATTGTTCATCAGATCCGATCGATTTTTTGGGGCGTGTTGACAGTTCCAGGTGAAAATCGAGCCCGAATGTTCCGTAAATTCGTTCAACAAGTTTCAGAACACCTAAAATTTCGGATTCGATCTGATCCGGAGTCATGAAGATATGAGCATCATCCTGGTGAAAGGCTCTTACCCTGAAAAGTCCGGATAGAACACCGCTGAGTTCATGTCGATGAACCAGCCCGATTTCAGCGACCCGGAGCGGCAGATTTTTATAGGAATGCGGTTTTTCCGCAAAAAGCATCATGCCCCCAGGGCAGTTCATGGGTTTTATGGCATACTCGGTCTCATCGATCACGGAGGTGTACATGTTTTCTCTGTAATTTTCCCAGTGACCGCTTTTTTCCCAAAGTGTCCGGTTGAGCATGATCGGTGTTTTGGTTTCAACGTAGCCGGCAGCCCTATGTTCCTCTCTCCAGTAATCCAGGAGAGCATTCCATACTTCCATCCCTTTGGGGTGAAAGAACGGCATGCCTGCTGCCTCTTCATGAAAACTGAAAAGACCGAGCGCAGTGCCTATTTTCCGATGATCGCGTTTTTTTGCTTCTTCAATAAGGTGCAGATAACTTTTTAAATCTTTTTTGTCGAAGAATGCAGTTCCGTAAATTCTTTGAAGCTGGGCCCTTGACTGATCTGCGCGCCAATAGGCCCCGGACACTTTCATCAGTTTGAAAGCTTTTATCATGCCGGTATGAGGAAGATGAGGACCCCGGCAAAGATCCGTAAAATCTCCCTGCATATAGAGGGAGATGGAACCATCCTCAAGCTCTGAGATCAGTTCGGTTTTATAAGGCTCATTATTATAGAAATTAAGGGCTTCGGCCTTGGAAATCTCCCTTCGCTCAAAAGGGATTTTCGCCTTGATGATTTTTTTCATTTCAGCTTCGATTTGCGGGAAATCATCTTCGGAAACCGGAGGCATATCAATATCATAGTAAAAACCGTCTTTGACAACAGGACCGATAGTAAGTTTTGCATTTTTATATAGTGCCAGTATTGCCTGTGCCATAACATGTGCGGCACTGTGGCGGAGGATGTCGATGGATGCTTCATCTTTGGTTGTGATCAGCTTTACCGTTGCATCCCCTTCAATTGTTTTGCCCATATCAACCATCTGCCCGTCAATTTCTACGGCAACACAGTTTCGAGCTAAACCCTCCGAGATACTTAATGCGATATCCATACCGGTCGGCATATTTTCAAAACGCTTTATACTTTGGTCGGGAAGTGTTATGTTGATCATTGTTTTTTCACCCGGTAAAATTTTAAATTTTAAAACATAATTAATATTAATAAATTTAAGAAAAATGACCTGACCGGTCAAGGGAAAACGAAGTATTTATGACAGATAGGAACATAAAATTCAATTTTAATATCATTGAAACCGAGAAAAATCTGAAAGCGGTTGTACCGGAGCTGAAAAAAAGCGTTGCAATTGCCGTTGATCTGGAAGCCGATTCAATGTTCAATTTCAAAGAAAAAGTATGCCTTATTCAGATGGCAGTTCCCGGCATGAACCTGGTAATCGACACTTTAAAGGTAAACAATCTTTCCTCCCTGAAACCTTTATTTTCAAATAAAAGCATTCAAAAGATTTTTCATGGTGCGGACTATGATATCCGTTCCCTGTTCAGAGATTTTGGTATTGAGGTGAACAATCTTTTTGATACGGAATTGGCATGCAGATTTTTGGGAATGCGTGAAACAGGACTGGATTCGGTGCTGAAGGAGCGATTCAATGTCAATGTCGATAAACGGTTTCAGAAGAAAGACTGGTCAAGGCGTCCCCTGCCAAAAGAAATGTATGATTATGCGGCAAGAGATGTTGTTCATTTAAAAGACCTTGCCGGTATGCTTCAAAAAGAATTACAAAAAAAGGGGCGTCTTGAATGGGTTGATGAAGAATGCAGGCTTTTGAGTAAAGTCAGATCGGTTCTGCCGGAAAATAAACCGCTTTTTGTCAAGTGCAAGGGTGCGGGGCGCCTTGATTCAAGAAGTCTTGCTGTGCTTGAACAACTGCTTCAATTCAGATTAAAAGCCGCAGAAAAGAAGAACAGGCCGGTATTTAAAATTATATCCACCCGTTCTCTGCTTGAAATTTCCAGGGAAAAACCGGTAACCGTAAATCAGCTGCAGAAGTTGCAGGCAGTCAGTTCAAAACAGATCGGTATGTATGGAGAAAAGATTATTTCTGCAGTAAACAGGGGGCTAAAGATTCCGAAAAAAAGATTGCCGGTTTATCCGCGCAGGCGAGCACCGATTTTAAAGCCTGAGATACCGGGAAGAGTTAGAGCAATTAAAAAATGGAGGGACGGTGTTGCCGAAGATCTGAAAATCGATCCTGCCATGCTGTTCAATAAAGCTTTAATGACCGCTATTGCTGTTAAAAAACCGGATAATTTGAAAAGTTTTGCAGAAGTAGACGGACTCAGAAACTGGCAGAGAAAAGAGTTCGGGAAAAATATTATTGAAATTTTGAACCGGCAGAATTAATATTTTTCCGATAAAAATAAGGTACAAAATGGAAGAAAAGATATTTTTTCAGTCAGGAGAGTTACAGCTCGAAGGGTTGTTAGGGAAGGGAACAGGAGACTGCGGTGTGGTGATATCACATCCCCATACCCTGTTTGGCGGGGAGATGTACAATCCGGTTGTAGAGTCTATGCTGAAGGTTTACTTGTCATTCGGATATACTACGCTGCGGTTTAATTTCAGAGGCGCAGGGAACAGTCAGGGCAGTTTTGACGAAGGAAAGGGGGAACAGGCAGATATCCTGTCGGCTATTGACTGCATTAAAAAGCATGGAATCACTCAGGTGGACCTTGCCGGATACTCTTTTGGAGCATGGGTTAACTCGCTTGCATACCAACGGCATAAGGATATTAAAAGACAGGTGATGGTTGCGCCGCCGGTTGCATTCATTGATTTTAAAAATGTGGCGGCTCTTTCCGCACTCTATCTCATCGTAGGCGGAAGCCGGGATGAGTATGCACCGCCGGAGTTAATACGGAAGATGATACCGGTATGGAATCCGTCAGCACATTTCGAGGTTATAGAGGGTGCGGATCATTTTTTCTTCGGGCATTCAGATGAACTGGAGTCTGTTTTGCGGAGATACCTTTAGCAGCTGTCGAACAGGAGTAAATATGTACCGGTATTTGTTTTTTAACCTGAAGAGAACATTCGGAAAGGAATTTAAATGCACTCCCTGATTAATTCGGAAATTGTTGAAACCATTCGGGAAACGGGAAAGACGGATCGCATTTTTCCGGATCGAAAAGAGATACTTGAAGCAAACGGTCTGCCA
>JAQYVL010000040.1 GCA_030145525.1 Desulfobacterales bacterium | reverse complement strand
CCGGGAGCAAAAGCGCCCTTTTATCGCTGGACAGGATATGACGGCATCGCACAGCCATGAAATTTAGCCGAAAAACAGGATGAGAAAGAATTTCATCTATTGCGGCATCATCAATAAAATGATCCATGACCTTACGGCTTTCCCTGGAAACCTGTTCTGGAGTGGGCTTTGATTGATAGTTTTGATGGATATATGCTTCCTGAAATTTCTCAATCGCTTCGAGAGGCCTTTTCCGGGAGGCCGCCGCAAACCGCCAGGAACCGATCGATGACCCGAGAAAATAGAGCGGATTTTTCCTGCCCTTCAGCCAGGATGAAAAAATCACACGATCCAGGTGATTCAATACAAGCCACTTGGGGCCTCCGGCAGCACCGGCGACAACGTTGATATCCTCTTGAGCAAGCCCTTTATCACGGATAATTGAAAGGGCATTTCGCCCCGCGTAAAACGAAATTGGAAACATGAATATCGCCTCATGGATAATTTTTTTATATCGTGAAAACTCATACAAAAGGACTCGATTAACCCGGATTCTGGGATTCAGGCATTTAGGAATTGAATGTATTCTGTCAAATTAATCCGAAACGACCCTTCAATCCCTTAATCCCTAAATTCCTCAATCCCTCAATTTATTCTATATAAAAAATCATCCATTCTGCAATACGTGTCGAATTCTGAGAAAAATTCTCATAGGCCTCAAATAATTAAAATTATCAAAAAATATAGCGAGCGCTCGATTTTTTACTTGAAAAAAAACCGCCATAAGTATACCATAATCATGTGATAAGTGTAGAGTTTATTCGATATCCATACAACCGAATAAAATATCAGATAAACCATGCCATTTTATTATTTCAATTCACAAGGAGTTAATATTCGTGCATGTATCACCTTTAGAAGCAATTCTCGCCCCTCGCTCCATCGCAACTGTCGGAGCCGGAAACAACCTAACAAAAATGGGAACAATGCATGCGCTCAGTATCCTGAAAGACGGGTATAAAGGGCGTGTTTACCCGATTCATTTGAGTGAAAAAACAGTTCTTGGAGAAAAGGCATACAAATCTGTCCAGGACCTTCCGGAAACACCGGATCTTGCTGTTCTGATCGTCCCGGTTGATAATGTGCCGGAACTTCTGGATGAATTCGGCAAACGCGGCACAAGACATGCCATTATCATTACGGCAGGATTCAAGGAAACCGGCGATCATGGAAAAGAGCTTGAACAATCACTGGTCGAAATCGCTAAAAATCATAACATGCGCTTTTTAGGCCCCAACTGTATCGGAATTATAAACACCGAAATTTCACTGAATACAACCGTAAATCCAATGCTGATGGGCCCGGGCAAACTCGGTTTTATTTCCCAAAGCGGTACATACATTACCCAGACGCTTTCCTATCTGCGAAAAAAAGGAATTCGTTTCAGCAAAGCGATCAGCGTTGGGAATGAAGCCAATATCGATGTCGTTGATGCACTCCGGTATCTCGGGCAGGATGAACAGACAAGGGCCATTTCCATGTATCTGGAAGGAATTCGCAATATACCGGCATTCCTCGAGGCTGCACGCAAAATAACCCCTGACAAACCCATTATTGCGCAATATGTGGGTGGATCGGAAGCCGGTGCCAGATCGGGTTTGAGCCATACGGGTGCGCTTGCTGGTCCGAATCATCTATACGATGGCCTGTTCAAACAGGCAGGGATTATCCGTGTTGATTCTGTAGAAGAACTCTATGGATTTGGATGGAGCCTTGCAACCCAGCCACGTTTGACCGGCAAACGGATCGGGATCGTAACAAATTCAGGAGGGCCGGGATCTGCCATTGCAAACACATGTGAAATAGAAGGTCTCGAAGTTCCTGCATTTGATGAAGAATTGCAGAAAAAGATAAAGCCGCTGCTGCCTGCCCATGCGCCTTCCGGAAATCCGGTCGACCTCACATTCAGCACTAATTTTCGCGCGCTCAGCGAAAAAATACCAAAAATAATCGCTGAAAATAAAGCAGTAGACGGCATGATTATACACGGAGCCATGCTGACCGGTTTGATTAAGGCTAAATTTAGTCATATAAAGGAAGTTATGGGTGAAATAACACTGGATCAAATCCTGTCTTCAATGCAGTCTGACACTCATTCAGCTGCCAGGCTGCCCTATCAGGTTCATATGCCGTTTATCATATCTTCGTTTTACGATCAGGAAGACAATTATACCGAAGCATATCAAAAAAACGACATTCCGGTATTTGACTCTCCTGAAAAGGCAGCCCGTGCCATGGGGGTTCTCCTGCGATATAAAGGAGTGACGGAACGGAAGCCATTCTCTTTGCCTGACATGCCGCATGTTTCTGCAACAGCATCCGAAATATTGTCAAAGGCGAGAAGAACAGGTATAAACACCCTGGATGAATATTCGGCCAAAAAACTTCTTCAGGCATATGGTATACCGGTTACAATTGAAAAAAAAGCTGAAAACGAATTTGAGTTTACAGAAGCCGTCAAATCAATCGGCTTCCCGGTGGCCGTAAAAGCCTGCGATCCTAATACCCTGCACAAAACCGAAAAAGGTCTTGTGCGATTGAACCTCGCAAGCGTTGAGGAGGCTTTGCAGGCCTTTAAAGAAATCCGGCAGGCTGCCGGAAAAAGAATACCAGTGCTTATTTCCGAAATGATAACCGGGAAGCGGGAGTTTCTGGCCGGTATCACGCGGGATAAAAATTTCGGACCTTGTGTTGTCTTCGGGCTTGGAGGAATTTTGACCGAGGCTCTTCATGATACAAGTTATCGTCTGGCACCTCTCTCCCTTCCTGATGCGGAAGAGATGATCAGAGAGATCAGATCCAGCAGCCTTCTTGAGAATTTCCGTGGAATGCCGAAAGTCGATATGAAAGCCATGGCAGCCCTGCTTCAAACCCTGGGGTTTATTTCAATTCTGCATCCTGAAATCAGAGAGATTGATCTGAACCCGGTTATTATAAAAGGCACAGAGCCGGTTGTTGTGGATGCGCTTGTTGCATTTGAATAGTTAATGGCTTCGTAAAAAGAAGCAAAGGATAACCATGAAAATCCTTGTATGTGTAAAACAGGTTGCAAATCCTGAAACATCCCTTGAATCCGACCCTGATGGCAGATGGATTCAGGAATCTGATACGACTGAATTTCGGCTGAACCGCTTTGATGAATATGCCCTGGAAGAGGCAATGCTTATCAAAGAATCATATGAGGATGTCACGATCGACGCCATATCCGTCGGCCCCTCGAGGGTAAGCGAAGCGGTGAAACAGGCATTATCCAAAGGGGCTGATAATGGGATTCATATACTCCGCGATGAAAAGGGATACTGCCAGGCAAACATAACGGCACAAATGATTGCCGGGTATGCAGCCTCAAAATCATACGACCTCATCCTTGCCGGTGTTATGGCGGAGGATGACATGCTGTGCCAGGTCGGGCCCATGGTGGCATCCATACTTTCACTTCCCTGCGCCGTATCCGTAATTTCAAAAAAGCTGGATTTTAAAAATCATGTTGTGGAGGTTGAGTGCGAAATGGAGGGAGGAATGGCTGAAAAAGCGGTCCTAATGCTGCCGGCCGTTCTCACAATTCAGTCCGGGATTAATCGTCCCAGATATCCGTCCCTTTCCAACATTCTGAGAGCAAACTCTCAGGAATTGACGGTGATCGAGGCTGATTTTTCTAAAAAACATCATATGAAAGAAACACTCCTTTCTTTCAAGAGACCTGAAAAGTCAATGCAAACGATAATGTTTGAAGGTACTGCCGAAAAAAAAAGCGGAAAAACTGATAAAACTTTTTCATAAAAAATACCTTCTCA
>JAQYVL010000039.1 GCA_030145525.1 Desulfobacterales bacterium | reverse complement strand
CGGAATTTATAAAAGAAGGACTGACCGTGGGAATTGGAACGGATGGTTGCGCCAGCAACAACAACCTTGACCTTTTCGCTGAAATGGATTCTACAGCAAAGCTTCATAAGGTAAACACATTTGATCCCACAGTGATGAGTGCGGAAACTGTACTGAATATGGCTACACAAGGAGGTGCGAGGGCAATCGGTCTTGAATCGCAAATCGGATCTCTTGAAGTGGGGAAACAGGCTGACCTGATTGTTGTCGATATGCAGAAACCGCATCTTGTTCCCATGTACAATCCGGTTTCGCACCTTGTCTATGCAGCAAAGGGATCGGATGTCCGGGATGTTGTTATTGACGGCAAGGTGGTTGTAAGGGATTACACGCTGCTGACAATTGATCAGGAGAAACTTTTTAAGGAAGCTGAAGCAGCGAGCATGATGGTTCGGAAGACAATCCCATAGATTTCGGGAATGGCTCGTTCCTGTTTCAGAGTTGCCATATAAGGCATGGGTATCAAGAACCGGACTCCGGCCCGGAAGGATCATTATAAATGGATGCTGCAAACCATTTTATTTATCGTAAGACTATGAGATTCTATTTCATTGTTATCATACTATGTTTTCAGATTCTTAACGCCTGTTCTTCGTCCGGCAATAAAATATATCACACTCAATTTTCAAATTATTATTCCAACCCGGAGCTGTATTTTTTTAATTTTGTTAAAAAAGGCTCCATTATTGAAGTGATGCATCTGCTGGAAGAAAAGATCGTTGATGTAAATGCCAGAGACAGCATGGGAAGAACGGCAGTTATAATTGCCGCGCAAAAAGGCCACCTGGGCATGGTTGAGTACCTGATATTACAAAAGGCAGATGTCAATATCCATGACACAGAAGGGTTAACCGCCTTGATGATGGCCGTAAACAGCAAACGCCTGGATATCGCAACTGTAATTGTCAATCACAATGCAGATTTGAATGTTCGGGATCAAAGCGGAGACACACCGCTGATAATCGCTATCGAGTATTCCGACCCGGAATTTATTAAACTGCTGCTCCTGAAAGGGTCGGATGCAGACGTACAGGATGATGAGGGATACTCCGCATTGATGACTGCAGCTTTCTACGGCTACGGGGACATTGTCTCTCTTTTGCTGTCGGGGAACTGCAATACAGATAAAAAGAACAGCAACGGAGAAACAGCCCTGCATATCGCCATAAAGAATGAACATGAAGAAATCGTAAAAATACTGATTGAACATGGCGCAGAATTGGATCTCAAAGACAGTTACGGAACGACAGTTTTGATGCTTGCGATTGACTATTATTATATTGATACGATAAAACTCCTGCTTGATAAAGGGGCTGATCCGGACAAACGGGATTATCAGGGGATGACGGCGCTGTTAAGGGCTTTCAGCTATGGATACATGGATGTTATGCCGCTGTTATATGAAAAAAATGCAGATCTTAATGTGCAGGATTATCAGGGGATGACCATATTAATGCATGCTTCCTATCATGGGTATCTGAACATTGTAAAAGAGCTTGTTTATCGCGGAGCGGATGTCACGCTGAGGAACAATGAAGGAATGACCGCCCTTGATTTTGCAAGGGGAAGTAAATATCAGAATATCGCGGCATTTCTCGAAAATCAACCAGGGGGATAATTCAGGGTACCGCATGAGATACAAAACGATCACGCCGACAGTTCTATTGATCTTGTTTCTTTTTTGTATAAATTCCTGCGCTTATTTTGACATCCAGTCGCGGGACAATTTCAAGAAAGAAGGTTCCGCAGGAGATAGTGGTAATAAAGCAGCATCCGTATACAATTCATGTGTAATTATGGGGAAAGTCATTTGCAAAAGTGAAGAGGATTATCCTGTTTCCGTAATTGCTTATCCACTCTCCTTTACGAATAAAACGCTTGTAGATTATATTATTCTGGATAGGGCAGGACCTTTTATGATCTATGTCCCTGAAGGACGGTATGTCATTTACGCAGTTTGCGATATCGATAATGATTCGGTTTTTGAAACAGATGAAGTATCCGGTATCTATAAAGATGGCAAAGAAATCTTTGTTGAGAACGGAGAAATAAAAAAGGATATTGACATCACCGTCAGCAGAAACAATACGGGAAAGATTCAATTTCCAAGAGAGCTTCAGATTCAGGATGATTTTGATACGGCAATCTACGCGGGTGGAAATGGGCAGGTTAAAAAAATCTATGATGAAATGTTTTCGCCTGAAAATGCAGCAGCCGGGTGGTGGTCACCGTCATCATTTATGAAGGCATATGGGGCAAATATTTATTTTACAGAACAGTATGATCCCGGGAAAATTCCGGTTTTATTCGTTCATGGCGCCAAGGGGAGCCCTCAAGACTGGGTCTATTTTCTGATACGGCTGGATCGCAATCGATATCAGCCATGGTTTTTCTATTATCCTTCCGGAATGCGGTTATCTCTTTCTTCCAGAATTCTATATGAAAAGCTGGCAGATCTTAAAAAAAAATACGGTTTCGAGACCATCTGTGTCGCAGCGCACAGCATGGGCGGTATTGTTACGCGGGCAATGCTGACGAATCATGATTTTTCAAAAAATATTAATTTTGTCAAACTGTATATCACGTTTGCCACACCATGGACCGGATATACTTCTGCGGATAAAGGCATTACATATTCATTCAAAAAATTGCCGAGCTGGTATGATCTTGGCCGGAGAAGCTCTTTTATAAAAAGAGTTATGCGCGCAAGACTTCCGTCTCATGTATCGTATTATTTATTCTATGGGAAACAGGATAAGGTTTCAAAAGGAACGGCGATAGATGAGCGTGTTTTTGTTGAAGCAAAAGAAAGGTTTGGATTTCAATGTGATCATGAAACAATCCTGTCGGATAGAAATGTTTTCGATCAGTATGATGAGATTCTGAAGAAAGAACTATAGTACCCATCCAGATATGGCCATTTTGTCCAATTTTTGTTCGACTGTCTACTCCCCTTCAAACTCGGTCAGGGTAAATATCTTGTAGCCTTTTATTTTCTCCCGGCCTTTCAGATCAGGAAGTTCGATGACAAATGCAAGTTCAATTATGTCTCCCCCGAGCGTTTCAACCAGTTTAACGGCAGCGCTGATTGTGCCGCCGGTTGCGATGAGGTCGTCAATGATAATGATTTTATCGCCTTTTGAAATGGCATCTTCATGCATTTCAACTACATTTTCTCCATATTCAAGGGTGTAAGCCGCCTCGATGGTTTTGTGCGGGAGCTTTCCTTTTTTTCTGACCGGCACAAAGCCGATGCCCAGCTTGTAGGCCAGCACTGCGCCGAAAATGAAACCCCTTGCATCAATCCCCACGATCTTGTCGATCCGCATATCTTTATATCTTTCATAAAAGGCATCGCATGACTCTTTCAGACCTTCCGGGTCAAGCGTCAGGGTTGAGATATCTCGAAACATAACGCCTTCAATGGGCCAGTTCGGAACCGTCCTGATTTTATCTTTTATGCTCATTTCAATCCCCTTATTTTTGGAATAACATTGATCAAAATACTTTTTACGCTGTCCGCGTTTTTATTGAAGACCTGAAGGATTTCGTCCCAGGATACCGGTTCCTCATCCTCTTTCCAGCAGTCATAGTCTGTACTCATGGCGATTGCCGCATAGGGAATTTCGGCTTCGTTCGCAAGCGCGGCTTCCGGCGCAACAGACATGTTGATTACGTCCGCTCCCCAGATTCTGAACATTTTGGATTCCGCTTTGGTTGAAAATCGCGGTCCTTCAATCGTAATAACGGTTCCGCCGTTATGTGCACGAAGACCTATTTCTACAGCCGTGTCATAAAGCGCGGTGCGAAGTCCTGAATCAAACGGCTCGGCCATGGCCGTATGTTTTGCCCCATCTTTGAAGGAGTCAAAAAAACTTGTTTTTCTGTGTTTTGTAAAATCGATAAACTGGTCCACGAGAACAAAATCTCCTCGTCCGATCTCTTCCCTGAGGCTTCCGCAGGCAGTTGTTGCCAGGATATGAGTTACGCCCTGGTCTTTAAGCGAATGGATGTTGGCCCGGTAGTTTACCTGCGTGGGGCTGAGATGGTGCTTTTTGCCGTGCCTTGCAAGAAGAACAACATCAGTCCCGTTAATTTTTCCGGTGGAAAGCGGAGAGGATGGCTTGCCATATGGCGTAGCGACTTCAATCTCTGCGGGCTGTTCAAGAATGTCAGGATCGTCAAGTCCTGATCCGCCGATTATTCCCAATTTTATCATGCAGGTCTCCTTCGTGTATTCGGTTTTAATTTTCTATTCAAACACCATATTTGCTGAAGGTTGTCAAGAACCATGGCTAACGGCTTTTAATTACATCCTTTGAAGCCCGGGTTGTTGATTAAGCAGACAATGTAATATATGAGATAGAATAAGTATTTTTATATTATTCTGGTGGAGAGCAGGTTTTTATGACAGATAAACGAAGAATAACGTTTTCATATATATATTTTTACATTCTTTTTTCAATTGACACATGGAGGATTTTAATCGGCATCGCGGTAAGCGCGGTCCTCACTCCGCAGCTTCCGGCAGCACAGAAGCTGTCCGCCGGAGGAGAAGTGATGCTGTATATAATGGTGGCAGGAATCGGGTGGGCGGTTGCCGCATATCCTGCAAAAAAAATCGCTTTTGCTTTGCGCAAATTTGTTCTGAAAAATGATAATTTTTAAAAACCTTCCAGAAATTGCAATTGCATTTAAAAGTCAATTGCGGAAAGGAGACAGTCCCATGAAAGGATACACCTTATATGCCATGAGCATTGGTTTTCTTATTGTCCTGATCGCTGCTGGATGCGGCGGCGAAAAGTATCGTGACGCAAAGGAAGTTATGGCTGCTCAGCTTGAAGCCATGAAAACATATGTGTCCGATATTGAAAAAGCGGAAAATCCGAAAGAAATTGCCGAGAGCATAACCGCATACAACGGGGAAATGAAAAAACTGATTCCGGAAATTAAAAAAATGAATGAAAAATTTCCCGAACTGTCAAGCGAAGAGAAAAGGCCTGAGGAGATGAAAGAGGCGTATACTGAAATGAAAGAATTTTCAGAAAAAATCCAGAAAGCCATGTTTAAGGTGATGAAGTATATGAAGGATTCGGAGGTGCGAAGCGCAATAAAAGAGCAGGGCGAATTGATGTTCGGGATGAGCAGGAAAAAAATTGAATCGTGATCAAGAGCCTCCTCGTTCGTTGATTGCGGCATTTGGAGTGTTCTATCATTTGCTCCGCTAAATTTGAAAAAACCCGGTCGCAAGCTCCCTCAGACAGTTTCAAATTTGACGCTTTGCTTCATGAAGAACACTGTCCAAATGACCTCAATAGACTTCACTCAGAGGCCTTTTGATCGCTGAGAGAACGCATGAATTGGAAAATCTATTATGACAACACGATGATACAATTTTTATGACTATAGGGGCGGGTTAATATGGGTAAACGAAAAAAGATGAAAACAAGGTATCGAAGACTTTCCTATGTAACGGATATCGGAGGTATAAAGAGCGCCATCGGTGAACTCCGGGGTGTCGGTTATCCCAAACAGCCGAAGCTGAACAGAAATTACTCTCCCGGTCAGGATGACCCCGAGATCAATGAAAAGTGGCTCATTGAAACGATAAAAGACAAGATTGCAAACCATCCCGAAAACAGTATGGAATTCCCATTTTACGGGGAAAAAATTTTTGACGAACCGATTGTCGGATTTATTAAAGGGGATGATTCTTTTTTTACTGATCTGAAGAGGATTATCGGCCCTCATCATTTTACGCCGGAGGAGATTATGACATGGCAGGCTGAAAAAAACGGTGTCACTCCTCCAAAAGCAGAAGATTTGAGTGTTGTGTCTTTTGTTATGCCGATTACAAAGAAGACAAAAGAGGAGAATTCATCAAAAAAGGAGTGGGTTTCGGAAAGATGGGCTCAGACCAGACTTCATGGTGAAATATTCAGCCAGCTTTTTGTCAGGGAGATTGTTGCCTATTTAATGGAGAGAGGAATTCTTGCGATTGCCCCGGATGTTACACCCATGTTCAATAAAAAACGCTACCCGAATGTCGGGTGGGCTTCACCCTGGTCACATCGGCATATGGCGTATGCCGCAGGTCTTGGAACTTTTGGAATGCATGATTTTCTGATTACGGAAAAAGGGTGTGCCCACAGGCTGGGCAGTTTTATAGTGAACCGGAAACTTGAACCCAACCGGGAACGCCCGGAAGATATCCACGCTTATTGCCTTCATTACCAGGACAAGGCCTGTCTCAAGTGTATTCCGAGATGCCCTGTGGATGCCATTACAAGGGAAAATGCCCATGATAAAGAGAAATGTTATCAAAGAGTTGCGGATTCAACAAAAATATGCAACCGTGACTATCATATTTTTATCTATGGGTGCGGACTCTGCGCTACGGCTGTTCCCTGTGAGTCCTGCATACCCGTGAATCTGGGAAAATAAATTTTTATCGGAATCAACGGATATGGTGCATCCGTTTGAAAAAAAAGATTGAATTTATAAAATTAGTGGATAGATTACATGATATCGTAAAGATCTCATGAAGAGATTTTTGAAAAATGTTCAATTTTATTCAAGTTCAAGGCAGGCGAAAATTTCAACCACAGGAATACATGGAGTATTTCACGGATTGAAATTTGAGTCCAACGCAGAAATTGGACAAAAGGGGGTGTTTTGCAAAGGTCTCCTCAAAACAACTGGAACGTTAACATCAAATTTGTTTTTATCTCTCAGCATTGAATTTCATATGTAATATTTTTTTTGAAATAACCAGACACCAAAACGCATAAACAATACCGGCGATTCCCAACCCCCATACAACCCCAATCGGTCCGATTTTCGAAGATAAAAAAAAAGTTGAAATAGCAGCCGTGACTCCGGAAACACCAATCGGCAGGATATAGACATGAGGCATATTAGCAAGCATT
>JAQYVL010000038.1 GCA_030145525.1 Desulfobacterales bacterium | reverse complement strand
GGTATCATGTCAGACACCTCATCACCAACAACATCACATTTAACCTTGTCTAATACCTGATCTAATGGGTCAATAAAGACAATATCGATACGCGAGGTGAGTTCCTCTGTCGGGTCACTGACTATATCATCAAAGCCGCTGGTATAACCATCACCGTATTGGCTCTGTGATTTCCATGCATCTAAGTATCCAGCACTCTCTGCCTGCATATAGGGCGGTACATAATCCACCGGTATATCTCCATAGACAGGATGAGGTAAAATACCAGTGCCTTCAACATCATCAGGAGAGCTGTTAAAGTCTCCAACCATAATGAGAGGTTTAGCACCATAGGTGCCTTGAATAAAAGCGATAGTACCTAATAACTCCTGCATTTGCCAACCCTGATATATTCTAAACACACTATCTGTTGCACCACGTATTTCTAAATGGGTATTGACGAAACGATAATCTGTGCCCTTAATATCCACATCAACTGCAAGAAAACCCCGGGTAAATTCAACCATAATAGGAGCCTCTTCAGACCCTATATTCAATCCCACTTGATTAGCGAAATGAGCAGCATTCACAAGAGAAGCAGCGTGGCCTTTACGTACCAGGATAACATCACTGTCTACCATGCGTATATCGTCGAAGGTAGGATTTGGAAATGGATCAAATCCGGTAAACATGGGCATTTCTATGTCCGTGTTGTAATTAACAAAAGCATCATATTCCAGTCCTCGAGCCTCTATCGCGGCCATAAGAATCGCAAGAAAATCATATTCTAGATTCGAAGCCTGAGTCGGATTTGGGCTAAAAAAGTCACTTGGGGACTGTGAGTAGTAAGTTGAAACTTCCTGCAAACCGATAATTTGCGGTTTGTCGCGCTCGATTTCGTCGGCAAGTGCTTCTGCACGCGCAGGGAAGTTAGTAAATTGTACTGTCCCCCAAACTTCTGCAACCGCAATTGGAACATCTAAACCATAATTAGCAGGGTCAGGATTCTCTGCAGCTTCAACAACTTTGAAAATATCCGCACCAAGATACACGTTGCGGGTCATGGTTTTAAACTTGATGTCTTCTGCAAATGCCGATGAGAGGGGCGCAAGCAGAAGTCAGGACAGCCAGTAAAAGCCATCCCAGTTTGAAGCCTGAAAACATTTTTCTTGTCATGATAATTCCTCCTTCTGAATGTATGATGATTGAACGGTCGATCAATCGACCGGCCTGTACTATTCACTGTAAATCAATCGATTCTGGGCGCGGGCTCTGGCTCTGGCGAAACTAGCAGAATTTAAAAAGAGTGTCAACAAAGATTTGACCAGTGAACTATGTTTAGACACATTAACGATCCTTTAACATCATATGAACCATAAATGCAATAACAAAATTAAATTTTTGTATTTTTAAATCGAATATTTGTGATGGAGACGGGTTAGAACTTATGCCTTTTCTCCGTGTCATCCGGGCTAAGTTTTTTATATTTCCCGGACACCCAGTTTTCGATATCTGAACAATACCATTTTGAAAATCTTCTGTCTGAAGGGCCGCCGGCCATATTGGTGTAAACTTCGTTCTTTGACAGGTCGGTAATCATTCTCATGGAAGGGGCAAAGCTAGTCTGCCTTCCGGCACTTTCAAAAATCTGTCCCTGATGCGGTGTGGCAAGGCTGCCGATAATGGTTATGGGGCCGCGGTCAAATCCCAGAAACCGCGGCAGTTTGCCTCCGAAGAAAATGTTAGTAAGCGTAACCTTTTGAACCTCTCCCCAGCTTTTCATATCGACGGAAAGCGCTTTTTCAGCAGCTTTTGAATATATCTCTTCTCTTGTCCGGCCTTTGAACCATGAAGATTTTTCCGAAAGGAGTATCCGGTCAAAGTTTATGTAAAAGTCATTAAATATTCCGGTATGCTTATCAATGTATTCAACAGCTTCCCCACCGAAACCGTTTTCACCAAAGATTTCCCGGTAAAGCTCTTTGTAAAATTTGTGAAACAGGTAAGCTCCTTTCGAATCAGGGGAGTATTTCAGATCCCATTCCTCAAGAATTTTTCCACGGGCGTTTTTTGGAAGAAGGGGAGACAGAATTTTCATAAACGATTCCGCCTGGAGTGAGAAAACATCATATTGGATTTTCATCATATCTTCACAGGTAAAATTATCCGGTCCGGAGAGGAGATCTGCAATCCGGTCCGAACGGTAAGACCCCATCACCATATTGATCGGATTGACATTGCCGTATTCATTCAGATCCTGGTTGGATGTAACGAAATAACCGGATTCGGGGTTGTAGCATCGCGGTAGGTCTTCCGGTTTTTCAAAACCTTGCCAGTCATTTTCTTTTTTCCAGCCGGGAAGCGGAACAAATCCGCTTACTCCTTCCCGCCTTTTCGGCATCAACCCGGACATTTGATAACCAATATTCCCGTCTTTGTCAGCCATTAAAAGGTTCCATGAGGTCTCTATCTTTCCGAGCTGGTTCATCCCTTCCTTAACGCTTTTTAAGTCCCAGACTTTTAGAATGCTGTTTATAGTGACTCCGCCTGAGTTGGCCGGAGCCCATAAAGATGTCAGATAATATCCATCCTGATAGGGATCTCCTTCTAATATGCCGTGATCATTTTCATGGAATACAATCGTTACAGGATCTTTTTTCTTTCGCTTTATTACTTCTTCTCTTTTTCGGAAGGAAACCCATTGATCCGGTTCTTGAAAATACTGGCCGTTTTTGCATTTTTCGATCCAGGAATCTGTTCCGTCCATAAATGTGTATGTTGCACTCCAGGCAAGGTCAGGGTTCCGGCCAATCAGCAGTACCGGCAATCCGGGCATTGTTCCGCTTACCGCGTACCTGCTGTTCGTTTTTAACACCATTTCGTACCAGACGTTTGGCAGGCGGTTCACTTCAAGATGGGGGTCATTTGCGAGTATTGGTTTGCCGGAAGCTGTTTTTTTCCCTGAAACAGCCCAATTGTTTGACGCCATCATCAGAGGTGCAGCAATGTTCCACAATGAAGCAGGAGATACGATTCGTTCCTGGAGCTTCACTTTTCTTAAAAGATCGATATCCAGTCCTCCCAGAATGCCCGGAAAAAGCTCATGGAGCCTTTCCTCATCGATACCTGCCTGGACTAATTCAACAAGGAACCTCTCCATCTCACCCTGGGATTGTGCAAGTGTCAGATAACCAATCATTCTGGAAAGCATGATAATATCTTCAGTCCGCCATGGCTCCGGCTTGTATCCCAGAAGTTTGTATTCCCAGGGGGTTTTTTCGGAAAATGCCTCGTTTACCCCTTTACAGTAAGCTTCGGTTATTTCTTTCACTTCCGGAGTGAGTTTTTGAATCTCTTCAGCAGTTGATCCCCAGTTCATCCTTCGGAAGAAAGTGTCGATTTCAAGCATTTCATCGCTCGAGTCAAGGAGTTCGGATGCCCGGCCCCAGCCTAAAATACGCATTAGAAGGATTTGCATTCCACGGTCTTTCCCGTGGGCATATCCCATCAGCCTGAACATATCATTCAGATTTTTCCCCTCTACATGGCAAACACCGTTTTTGTCTCTCCAGATTTGTTCTTTCATTTTTTCTTCCCCACCTTTTTGATTGTTCTGTCCATGATATAATAAACCAAACCCGGGAACAGGCGCTTGGCTATATGAGTGAACTTCCCATCAAATCCGGGAATGATGAGAAATTTTTCTTTTATGATTCCTTTAATGAATGCCTCCGCCACTTTATCAGGATACATCAATTTTGCGTTGGCCGAAATTGCTTTAGTTTCTTCCGGTTTTGTTCTGTTTTCAACTTCAAAGCCAGGCGTGGCGGTATCAGGCGGGCAAAGAACAGACACGGTTATGCCATCTGGTTTCAGCTCGCTTTTTAATGCTTCGGAAAAGCCTATGATTGCAAATTTCGATGCGCAGTAGTCCGTGAATCCGAACACACCAACGAAACCGGCTATTGAGGATACATTTGCAATGTGGCCGCCTTTTTTCCGCATATGGGGCAGCAGCACAGAAACGGTATTCCATATACTGTAAAGATTGGTTTTCATCGTCTCATCAAACTGTTCAAAAGATATCGTCTCAAAATGATCAGGATAGGCTCTTCCTGCACAGTTAATCAAAACATCCGGTGTCCCGAATTCTTTTATTGCGTTGAGCATGACCTTTTCAACATTTTTATGATTCGATACATCAAGCTGCATGCAGGAAAATTTCTGATCCTTCGATACCGCATTGTCTTTGATTTCATTTTTTGCGGCTTCAAGCCTCTCTTTCTCTCTGGCAAAGATGATAATATGCGAACCCTTCCGGGCAAGAAGATTTGCCGTCGCAAGTCCTATACCGCTTGAACCTCCTGTGATAAAGATTTTTTTATTGTCGAAATCTTTCATATCATGGAACTCCTGTGCAAAAGTGCTGAACTGAGAATGTCAACCCAGTGAAGGTTCTGGCATTCTTATTCAATGCCATGTGCTGTCCTTTCGATGATTTCATCCTGGACAGCAGGCTGCAGATCATTAAAGTATGCACAGTATCCGGCTACCCTCACCACAATGCCGGGGAATTCGGTCGGATTTTTTTGGGCGGCCCGAAGCCTATTCGCATCCAGCACATTTGCCTGGACCTGCATGCCGCCCTGCTGAAAGTATGCCTGAAAAAGGCTGGTCAATATTCGTCTGCCGGTTTTTCCCTGAACTGTTTTGTGATCGAATTTCAGATTCAGGGCACAGCAGTTGCCCCATTTTTTGCTGTCAAGTGATGCTGCGGAGTTCAGGATAGCCGTAGGACCCCTGCGATCTGCGCCGTCAGCCGGAGACAGACCATTGGATAAACGCTGCCCGGCAGATCGACCATTGGGAAGAGCGCCTGTTCGTAGGCCAAAACCAATGTGGCAGGTCATGGAATAAATGCCGGGTATGTACCGGCCGCCCCTTGAATTGCGGTGTGCGGTGACGGCATCGGCAAATGTATCCGCCGCCAACTGTGTCATCCGGTCGACAGCCGCAATTCCGTTTCCGTATTTTGAAAATCGGTGGATAAGTTCCTGCTTGAGGATGTGGTTGCCTTTATAGTTGTTTTTCAGGATTTGTACCAGCTCTTCGAAGGAAAATCGCTGCTGCTTAAAGACCAGTTCATCGATTGCATAGAGAGCATCTCCCGTGTCAGCCAGACCTGCGACCTGTATTGAAGTCATATCATAAAGGGCACCGCCCCAGGTAACATCCAACCCTTTTTCCATGCAGCCTTCGGTCAGCATAGAGTTAACCGGTGTGGGCCTCCAGTATCGATAGGTCTCCTCAATCCATCCTATAACTTTAGCCATCTCGGAAACGGCATCCTCCACCTGTCGACGAAAAGCCGTTACCAGGTGATCAAAAGTGCGCATTTGAGAAACCGGCGGCGTGGCAGCTCCCATTCGGCCATTCAGGTTGCGTTCACCATAACAGTATCCCCGGTTCAGAGCATGCTCCAGGCAAAGCGGGAGATTGAACAGAGCCGCATCGGAGGAGTTGTAAGTCCGCCCCTGACTGGCCATTTCCACACAGCCGATAACCGCATAATCACGGGCATGTGATCTGGTCATGCCTGCATGTTCAAGAGCTTCTACAACGGCATCATCTCCAAAGAAGGAAGGTTTCCCGCATCCAAGTTGAACCGTTTTGACTGCCTTTTCCAGAAACCATGAAGGGGAATCATTATGGACGCGAACATGAAGGGCCGGTTCACGTGTACGAATTTGTGAATAGGCATCAAGAATCAGCCCGGACAATTCATTGGTCACATCCTGTCCTTCCGGATCGGTGCCTCCCATCGTAATTCCCTGTGCAACACCGTTACCGCTGAAGTACTGGTCGATACGTTCCGAATAAATGGGCATGGTTTCGCAGGTTTTCAATTGAAAGCCGGCCATGATTTCCGTTGCTTTTTTCTGAGTCAGTATTTTCTGTTCAAGGTCTTTTTGGTAAAGTGGAAACAGAATTTGATCCAGTCTGCCAAAGGACATGCCCTGTTCGAAATCCTCCAGGTTCATGGCTACATGGACCAGCCAGCAGGCCTGTAGTCCTTCGAGAAATGTGCGGGCCGGTGCATAGGGAACCTGGCGGCATGCGGCTGCTGATTTCAGAAGTTCATCTCGACGCTTTTCCGGCAGGTTCGGGTCAGATGCCTTGTTTTCAGCCGCATCAGCCAGATTTGAGGCCATCTTTCGGATTCCCCGGATCGTAATCCGGGCAGACCGGTAAAATGCGATCTGGTCTTCATTCAAAACCGTTCCGTCCGGCAGAGTGTCGCTTTCCAGGCATTTTTTGGCAATTTCATCCACCCGCTGCAGACCATGGTGGACCACATTATGATATCCGCCAACCTGATGGCCGACACCGGCTTCTTCAGTAATAAAATATCGTTTGGCCCGGAAAAAATCAAAAAAGTGCTTCATGCGGCCAGGTTTTAGCAGGGCACGGCTAGCAACTGATGTCCAGACTCCGGTGAAACCGATTTTGACAAGATCGATTTTTTCCTTAAAGCTCAGCTTCAATGGAATTCTTCGTTTTTCCAGTCGGAAAATATCTTCAAGAATGTTGGCCGATGCTCCTTCCGGATAATAATTGGCAGCTACCCGTTTGGAGGTCATGTTTCCGATTATCAGTTCCCCATCATAAATTTTTGGGTGGCGTCTGGACATCAGGTAGGCTATCGCAAGAGCTCTTCTTACCAGGGGATGTTCGATTTTGGCCTGACGCCCTTTGGGGGAGCGGTTGAATCGGCTGAGCAGTCTCGGGCGTTCCAGACAAATGGAGTATGGGGTTGCAAAGAGGTCGGCTTTTATTCCTGCGATGCGCTCGGATGGGTTACCAAAGGCGGCGGCTTCATCAACGCCGGTATCGGTTGAAAGCTCATCTGCCGTCTGGGTGTTCACTGAGTCCATCCGCTACCTCCGTTTCAGTCATCCGGCATTTTTTGCTTAGAACGCCGGCTAACATTTTTGCTTTTTCGAACGATCTGTTATAACAGGAGAAAAAAATAATTTTACCGTTCCAGAATAAGCAAATCAAAATCCGGTGATTCTGTCAATATCATTTCCAATTCATGGTCAGGGTATAATTTCATCGGAAAATCAAAAGAGATGGCTTCGTAAAAAGAGGCTATCGGCCGGCGGTTAACTTTCGCGCCACAGTAAATGCATATAGGAAAAAGATCCCAAAGAGAAAGTCATTTAAGCCATATACGGAGTAAAAGAAACCCGTGATCCAGTCTCTATCGTAAATACCGGACAGGTCGCCAAAGTTATTCCATAACCAGTAAAACCATACCCCGGTGTAGAAAAATTTCTCAATTGCAAAAACCGCTGATATGGCGGGAACTTTCTCATAATGGCGGGCAACGGCAATATAGGACAGTCCCCATAAAATAATTGTGAACAGGCTGATATTGGAAAAGGTTTTGGGATCAACTTGAGTTAGATAATCATTGGTGAAGAATTTGCAAAAAACTGGAATACCAAGAATATTGACTGCACCCGCAATTATAAAACCATATTGAATCCATTTTTTCTTCGGCATACGATTCCTCCTCATTTAAGTAGAAGCCATCTAAAAAACATTGTATATCCCAATCTCGCTGGCAGATTTGTATGAGCCTGCAATCAGTCCATATCAGTTAAACAGTTCAATTTCAAATTACGCTTTATCGGAGATCTTTTCATAAAGGTGTTAAAAAGGACTCTGTAGAAGAACTTGCATTTTGTTAAAGCAATCGCAGCGGAATTCGCTGTGTTCGCGTTCACCTCAGATCCATTGACAAAATCCTAAAAGAATTATATTTTTGTTTTCCCTGTTTATATTTTTCATTCCCGTTACTACCGGGAATATAATTGGAGGTTTGATACTGGTGGGACTGGCCTGCTGGTTCGTGTATATCCGCAAACCAAAAATCTCTTCATTTTCGCCTGCCTCCCATGAGGTGGAAGGATAGATTCATTCAGAACCATAAGGGATACCCATTAAAGGAGAGTCGTTATGAATTCATTATTATTAGCGGTATTGATGATGGCTGGGTATTTAATCGCATATCATAATTATGGAAAATTTCTTGCCCGTAAGATTTTCAAGCTAAACCCGGATGCGATTACTCCGGCGAATGAGCTGCAGGATAACCATGATTTCGTTCCTACACGCAAACATATTCTTTTCGGCCATCATTTTACATCCATTTCGGGATTAGGGCCCATTGTGGGGCCGGCTATTGCTATCATCTGGGGATGGGTACCGGCTGTTGTCTGGGTTTTTTTCGGCTCTATTTTTTTCGGAGCAGTCCATGATTTCGGAGCTTTGGTTCTTTCCCTGAGAGCCAGGGGAAGAACCATTGGAGATTTAACGGCGGATATTGTCAATAAAAGAGTTCGAACGCTTTTTCTATTGATTATCTTTTTTGAACTTTGGATCGTTATCGCCGTCTTTGCGCTGGTTATCGCAATCTTATTCACCATGTATCCGATTGCCGTTATTCCTGTCTGGTTTGAGCTGGTCATAGCTTTTTTGCTTGGCCAGTGGATTTATAAAAAAGGTAGGGATGCATTCTGGCCCAGTATCGTTGCCGTGGTTGTCATGTATGTAACAGTAGTGATTGGTGCGTACCTGCCGATTGATCTTGCAGCCTTATTTGGAGCAAGTGCGAAAACGGCACTTGTGGCATGGATTATTATTGTCCTGCTCCTTGACGCGTGGCTGGCGTCGAGTCTTCCGGTTCACACCCTGCTGCAGCCCAGGGATTTTATTAACTCTCACCAGCTTCTGATCGCCATGGCACTATTGTCACTTGGCGTTATTGTAGCACATCCTCCTATTGTCGCTCCGGCATTGAACCTTAATCCGGAAGGCGCACCTTTTCTCTGGCCGTTTATATTTGTTGTGATCGCATGTGGAGCGATTTCCGGTTTCCACAGCCTGGTGAGTTCAGGAACCTCATCAAAACAGTGTGATTCTGAAAAGGACTCTCTGTTTATCGGTTACGGCAGCATGCTGATGGAGGGCGCCTTGTCAACCCTTGTTATCGTAGCTGTGGCAGCAGGAATAGGTCTTGGCCTTACCGGAAAAGAGGGAGAGGTTTTTACCGGTATTTCCGCTTTTAACCATCACTATGCCAGTTGGGATGCAGCTTCCGGGCTGGGTTCGAAACTTGGTGCTTTTGTGCAGGGATCGGCCAACATGATCCAGAGTTTGGGCATCTCTGCCAAAATAGCTCTTGCGGTTATGGCTGTTTTTATTGTTTCCTTTGCTGCGACAACTGTCGATACCGCTACCCGGATTCAGAGCTATGTGATTGTTGAGCTTTCCAATGCATATAAATTCCGGTTTTTGTCACAGCGGCAGGCTGCAACGCTTTTTGCTGTTATTACAGCAGGTGCTCTCGCATTTTATGACGGCAGCGGCAAAGGAGCTTTGAAGCTGTGGCCATTATTCGGCTCGGTCAACCAGCTTCTGGCCGGTCTGGCCCTTTTGGTAACCACGATTTATCTTGCGCGGCGCAGGGTGAATATTGCGTTTACAGGTATACCTATGCTTTTCATGGTTGTCATTACCACATGGGCGATGATTCTGAATATTCGTAAGTTCTATAACACCGGGAACTGGCTTCTTCTCGGTATTGGCCTGGCGGTATTTATCCTTCAGATCTGGATGATTATCGAAAGCGTGCTGGTTTTGAAAGAAGTTAATTCACAGGAGGATGGGTTTCCGGAAGCTGTTACCTGATACGCCACAATGAGTTACAAGAAAAATCTATGCGAGCTCTTTAAAATGAGGGTCTGAAAAAGAATACGTTTTTTAATACATAGAGGGAACGATTCCATCATGGAAAGGCAAATTACAGAAAGTCGCGCGGGCAAGGCATCAAATTCTGCCGATTCTACGGAAAAATTCGGATTTATATGGAACTTGCGGAAGGGCCGTATAGAGAGCTCTTTCGAGCAATTTTTTAAAAAGCTAAGCACGGGAAGCTTTCCCCTTTTTGCTGCCTTGATTGCAGCCATTATCTGGGGGAATTTATCTTCTGATGGCTATAAAACGTTTTGGCACACAGAGATTTCCATAGCTTTCGGCAGCCTTCACATTGAAAAATCTCTGGCCCACTGGATTGACGAGGCCCTGATGACGCTGTTTTTTTTCCTGGTCGGGCTTGAGATCAAAAGGGAAATAATAATCGGTGAGCTGTCTTCCTTCAAAAAGGCTCTGCTTCCGGTGGCCGCTGCAGCCGGCGGCATGATTGTTCCGGCTGCGATTTACGCTTACTTCAACAGCAATACACCGGCAGCCGGCGGATGGGGAATCCCCATGGCGACGGATATCGCTTTCTCCCTTGCAGTACTAGCCGTCCTTGGCCGAAAAGTTCCGTTCGGGATCTCTGTTTTTCTTTCGGCATTTGCTATTGCCGATGATCTGGGGGCCGTGCTGATAATCGCCATTTTTTATACGGAGACGATTTTGTGGGGGTATCTTCTGATCGCAGCCTTTTTCCTGTGTGGTCTTTTCCTGGCCAATTTTCTCTGGATAAAAAAACCTATGGTATATGTGGTTTTGGGCATCGGACTTTGGATTGCCTTTTTAGGTTCCGGAATCCATGCAACCATTGCCGGAGTTCTTGTTGCCATGTGCATACCGGCAAGGGGGAAATATGATACGGCTACATTCATAACTAATATCCGTAAACACTTGAATGACTTTCAATGTGATACCGATGAATGCGGCTATACCATTCTGCTTAATAAAAACCATTTGGATGCGGTTCACAACATAGAATTATCCTGCCATGATGTGGAAACTCCTTTACAGCGTTTTGAATATTCACTACACATCTGGGTGGCTTTTATGATCCTTCCCCTCTTTGCTCTCGCGAATTCCGGGATCGCCTTTGGTCAGATGGACATCGGCAAGGCCTTTACCGATTCTATTATGTATGGAATCGTTCTGGGTCTTGTTCTGGGAAAACCGATTGGAATTTTTCTGTTTACTTTTTTGACTGCGAAACTTGTAAATGCCCCGCTTATGGGCGGGGTGAAGTGGCGGCACATATTCGGAGCAAGCATGCTGGGGGGAATCGGATTCACCATGTCTCTATTTATCTCCGGTCTTTCCTTTCCTGACGGTCAAATGGCGGAGATTGCAAAACTGGGCATTATTCTTGGATCTTTAATCTCAGGGGTTATTGGGATTATAGTTCTCTCCCTTTCGGATAACAAGAGCGGGTGAACCAGGCAGGAGTACAGGTTGTTGGACCCGCATAAAAAAAATATCTATTTTATGTGCTTTATATTATCTATAATCAGGCTGATGGCTTCTTCAACTGAGGTTTTTCCCAGGTCTATCACCAGGTCGTAAAGGCGTGCATCATTCCAGTCCTTATGAAAAAACTGCTTGATGTATTCCCGCATTTCGGTCTCTTCCTGCTCAATGATTTTTTTCGCGTTTTTCTCATCAATACTTTGTTCTTCCATCACTGTTTTAATTTTTGCTTCTTCCTGTTTCACCAGCCGGACATGGAGGGTGCCTGGTTTTCCTTTGAGAATACACTGACCTCCCCAACCCAGGATAATGGCATTCCCCTCCTTGTAAATATCTTCAACCAGTTTTTTGGTGGTCATAAAATACTTGTCATCATCAAGACAGCCATGAGATCTGTCCACTACTTTTTGAACGAGGGTGCATGTATATCGATCTACAAACCGTAAAAGTCGTCCGCTTGAAGCCTTAATGAAGGCCTCTGCCTCATGTTCGGATATGTGAAGCTTTTCCGCAATCTGGGAAACCAGGTGCTTGTCAATATATTCGTATCCAAGCCTTTGGGCTGCCTCTGATGCGATTTCAGTGCTGTTGATTCCATATTCCCTGCTGATTGTAATCACTGCCATAACGTGTTTTCTCCTTAAAATGAAAAAAGCCGGTAATTTTCAAAGTGTCTGTACATGATTAAGATTTAATATATTAGCTGTAAAACCGGAATGTTGTCAAGGCAAAAAGTCGTAAAGAATTTCAGTTAGGGTAATTCCAATATCCCCATAGCCGGTCAGCCGGAAACCAGGATATTCACTTGGGAGATGTGATAAACGATTGTGTTTTTGAAATAAATTTTATAGATTCGATAAAAATTTGGCAATTACGCTTGAAGATCCTTTATAAGGCTTTCATAGAAGATTTTAAACTGCGCAACAATAACCCTGCAGGTAGTTTGTATCAGGCATTTCCGGTTGTGTGTTTTTCGATGCAGTGATGTCTATTAAGCCAATGGACTTGGTATCAAAAGCTAATGCGATCGGATTTGCGGCTTCAATGTGATTATTTAACCGGTTTAGATGAAGCCTTTAATATCGAAAGGAGAGAACGTGTTCCCAAGAGGCAAGAAAGTCTGGGGTTGGGCTTTATACGATTGGGCAAACTCGGCTTTTGCAACAACAGTCATGGCCGGTTTTTTTCCCATTTTTTTTAAACAATACTGGAGTTATGGCGTGGATGTTAATATGAGCACGGCAAGGCTCGGTTTTGGGAATTCAATTGCAAGCCTGCTTGTCGCTTTAATGGCTCCCGTCCTGGGTGCGATTGCAGACAGGGGCTCAACCAGGAAAAAATTTTTGATAGTATTTGCTTACTTTGGTGTGCTGATGACGGCAGCCCTTTTCATGGTTCAGAAGGGCGAATGGGCTCTGGCAATTCTTGTTTATACCTTGGGCATTATCGGCTTTTCAGGGGCCAATGTTTTTTATGATTCCCTGCTTCCTGATGTTGCAGCGGAGGAGAAAATTGATTATGTGTCCAGTTTCGGTTTTGCGCTGGGATACCTTGGAGGAGGGCTTCTGTTTCTTCTGAATGTTCTGATGACATTGATGCCTGAGAGATTCGGTCTCCCGGATGCCGCATATGCCGTTAAATGTTCTTTTGTATCGGTTGCTTTATGGTGGGGAGGATTTACAATTTTTACCATTTTATGGGTGCCTGAAGAAACCAATAGTAAATCATCCCGGGGAAACATCGATGCCGTACGGGAAGGATTGCGTCAGTTTATCGGGACTTTCAGAAAAATACGGCATTTGAAAACAGTAATGCTTTTTCTTCTGGCATACTGGTTTTATATTGACGGTGTTGATACGATTATACGGATGGCTGTTGATTATGGCATTTCCATTGGATTTGATTCGAATGATCTGATTGTAGCCCTTCTGGTTGTGCAGTTTGTAGGATTTCCGGCCGCTCTTGTATTTGGAATACTGGGAGAAAAATGGGGAGTGCGGAAGTCAATATATCTTGCCATTGGAATTTACATGGGGATTACCATATGGGGAGCTACGATTACCAATAAATATGAATTCTATGTCCTGGCTGTTGCAATAGGATTGGTTCAGGGCGGGATTCAGGCATTAAGCCGTTCTTTTTATTCCCGCCTGATTCCGAAAGGGCAGAGTGCTGAATATTTTGGATTTTATAACATGCTCGGAAAATTTGCCGCCATTTTTGGTCCGGTGCTGATGGGGATTGTGGGGTTAACTGCGAGACACTTTTTAATGCCCCATTCTCCAACAGCAGCTCAGATTGAAGCGATTGGTCAGACCGCAGCCAGAATCAGCATTGCCTCCGTAATCATACTTTTTATAATCGGCGCGATATTGTTTTACTTTGTGGATGAAGAAAAGGGCAGGGCGGCTGCACGTAAAATATCAGAAGAATAGCGTAAATAGAAGTCTTTCATCTCTAAATCAGAAGGTGGCTTGTGTGAAAACAGATCTCAGCCATGCTGTCCAGCGTTTTCAGGAGACGTTTTTATCCTTTGAAATCGATTCCATCAAAACACAGGCCCAAAAATTATTAGATGCGGGTATCACGATTCAGGGTTTTCTTTCCGCATGTATGCCCTGCATGGAAGAGATCGGCAGAAAATTCGAAGCCGGGGAATATTATTTGCCCCAACTCGTCGTAGCCGGAGAAATGTTCAAAACAGCAAGCCGGGAGATCCGATCTGTGCTGACCGAGGAAAACAGTGGTCGTCCCCTGGATCAGATTGTTTTGGGTACCCCGGCTGGAGACATTCATGATCTGGGCAAGGACATTTTCGCAGTCCTTGCAGAAGCGAGTGGTTTTAAAATCCATAACCTGGGCGTTGATGTCAAGCCCGAAACGTTTGTTAAAAAGCTCAAAGAAACCGGGGCCAGTGTGCTGGGTCTTTCTTCCTTGCTGACCACGACCTTTGAATCCATCTGCAACATCGTTGATCTATTGAGCGAAGAAGGGTTGCGAAAGCAAACCTTTGTCATTATCGGCGGAGGCGTTACCGAAAAGAGTCTGATAGAAAAACTTTTCGTGGATGCTCAGACACGGGATGCATATGAAGGAATTAATCTAATCCGCAACTACATCCGAACCGGTAAAAAGGAGCCAGTTGTATGAAAAAGAAGGGCCCAAAAATCTTTCCGATGGACATAATGACTGCGCAGGAACGTTTCGATTCAGTTGTTCGGTTGGAAGAGCCGGATCGTGTGCCTCTTTCGTTGATGCTTTATTATTTCGCGCCATTGTATGCCAAGGTTCCCATGAGTCGATATATGACCGATCGAAACTTCTATTTGCGTGTAATGCAGCGGGTCTGGAAAGACCTGGGCCCCTGGGACCTTTATTACAACGTAAATCCGGTATCACGCTTAGTATACAGTTTTGCGATGATGATGCGCGTACTCTGGCCCGGCAAAGAGCTTCCCGAAGATGACATAGCAAAGGTGGAGGAACTGGCTTACATGAGTCATGAGGATTACGATTGGGTGATGAGAACCACGGAACGGTTTTCCGATATGTTCTTCAGATTAGCAATGTTACCGCGATTTTGTGAGGAAGCGGAAGGGATGGGCATGGTCCGGGTCTTCGGAAAGGTCTTTTTGGATTTCATTCGCCAATTATTTTCCTGGAGAAAGGAGTTCCTCTGGTGGCGTAGCCAGGGTGCTGCGGTGCAGATAGGCTATCAGGCGGAAATGCCTTTTGATACGTTTTCCCAGGCCCGAAATGTAATTAATTTTTCAATGGATCTGCTCCAGCGCGCAGAAAAAATTGGTCAGGCATCCACACATATGGCCGGAAGTTTTGCCGATCTGTCGATTTTTTTAAGTAAATTGTTTGGAGTACCCACGGTCCAGTGTTATTGTCACAGAAGCTCTAATAGTTTTATCTCACCTGAACAGTTTAAGAGCTTGGCCCTGCCCGGCATGGAAATTATAACCCGGAGGATTGCTGAAGCGGGTATGACGCCCATTTTGCATTGTGACGGCGACTGGATGAAAAACTTATCCTTTATGAGGCAGCGCCTTCCGGCCAAAAAAATTATTATCCAGCTCGATGGTCTTACCGATATCTTCAAGGCGAAAGAGGAGATCGGAGACCACTTCTGCTTGTTTGGAGACGTTCCAGCTGCCATGCTGGTTATGGGGAGTGAAGTTGAGGTTGAGGAATACTGCCATCGACTTATAGAGGAAGTTGGTAAAGGGGGTGGGTTCATACTTGCCGGCGGTTGTGAGATCCCGCCAAACGCCAGGCCGGAGAATCTCAAAGCCATGGTGAGAGCTGTTCAGAAATATGGATATTACAGCAAACAGCAGCCTTCTATGTCAGCAGCCTGAAGGATGGAAAGACTTTTTTTTAAGATAATGATTTCGGATATGTTGCAGTTTTTTCGCATGATTTGAAAAAATCCAGTCAACACCGCGATTCAGTTCCCGGAATAACGCATTTCGGGAACTGATAAAACCTGTTCCGACTTTCTGCCCGGTACTCCGATGCTTATGTAAAATAGAGTTTGATAAAAACAAATAATGCCCTGTTATTCCGCAGTAATTATTTTTTAACGCCATGTCGCTCAATGCAGTAAAATTAAGTTCCGCAATCGGAAGGAAGCTGGATTTGCCGATAAATGTAATAATCGGAAACATTTCGGGTGAAAGAGATAAAATATGAAAATCCTTGAAAGGCCTCAGAGGAGCGAATATTTTTTGCAGGACCTGATTTTGATATTCCGGATCCGGGTAAAACTCTTTTTTGATTTCCAGCATCAGATGAATTTTCTTTCCGAATTTTTCAACCACTTCACCTATTGTCGGAATCAGCGGATACTGTTTCTGCAAATCAGAAAGGCGAAGCTGTGAGATTCCGATATCAGAGTGAAACAATCTTTCAAGGCTCGGGTCATGGAAAACTACAGGCTGAAGATCCTTTGTCCATCTAAGGTCGAGTTCAATTCCCCAGATACCGTTTTTAAATGAATTATCAAATGCCGAAATTGTATTTTCAAATATGGCTATATTATCATGCTCTCCACGGTGGGATATAATTTTGCAGTTCATCAGGCGTTTTTTGTCAGGAACAGGCTGAGGCCATATTGAAAACATCAAGTCGGTTGCAATTTGAAAACTTTTTTCGACAAATGGAGTGATTTTCATATTTTCAGTTTCTCCTGACAATAGCGGTGACGCGAATGTTCTGTGAAACTATATCAGAACTTTTTTAAAAAAAACATGAAATTCCTTTTTATGAGTTTGTTGAATACAAGTTCTGTTTTATGCAGGAGATATGCAATTTAATTTGACACACGTTCTGTTTCAATTTAATATTTTTATTCTAACTTATAATAATTACGATAACAGTACAAAAGGATGGTCTATGAAAAAACCTAAAGTGATTCTGCGGAATTGTCAGGATTATGATGTCGATGCGATTACAGGTATTATTCGGGAATCCATTGCAGAACTCGAATGCGAGATTAAGGGAAAAATTTTTATTAAACCGAATGTCGTTTCCGCAAATAAAAAGTACATTCATAATTCCTATACCCATCCGACAGTGGTAGAATCAATGGTCAAAGTGTTGAAAGATCAGGGATCAGATAACATCTGTATCGGCGAATCCGGAGGATATGGAATCCCTTCCAGAATGTTTTTAAAGGAGTCCGGTTTTTTTGATTTTGCAAAAAAAAATGATGTTGATCTGATCGATCTAAACGAGCATGCTATGGTAAAGGTTCCGCTGAAGAAAGGCGTCTGCCATCGGGAGATGCTGCTTTCCAGGTATATCAAAGATGCTGAGTTTAAAATCTGGATGCCAAAACTTAAATATCATATTTTTGCATCCTTCACGAATGTACTGAAATTAAATATCGGTATTCTTTCCCACAAGGAGAGAATGCTGTTTCACGATCACCGTATCCATGAAAAAATTGTAGATTTGCTGGAGCCGGGTTACCCGGATCTTGTTGTCACGGATGCCATTGACATTACATATGGATTTGAATCAGCTCCATACCCTGTAAAACTCGGAGTGATTTTGGTTGCGGATGATCCGCTTGCAGCCGATGTGGTAGCCTCTCATATCATGGGATACAACCCCCATGATGTTAAACATCTGAAAATAGCATCAGATAGAGGTTATGGCTCCCTTGAGCTTTCCGATGTTGGTATCAGCGGGGATTCGGATTTGGAAGAGCTTCGTTCGAAACCAAAAGGAAATACCAGACTGTTCCAGGTGCTGAGTGAACTTGAAACACCGATTCAATTTTATGCGGGCCTTGCAAAGGATACGGATGTTATCTGCGACGGTGGCTGTGAAGGGGCGGTGAAAGGATGTTTGGGAACAATTGAAAAACGTTCTCCCGGAGCACTTAAAAATGCAAAAAAAGGAGCGATTGTTACCGGTATTTACAAAGGGGATGTTATCATGCCGGATGGACCGGTGCTTCTGATCGGCGACTGTACAAGAGTTGAAGGGAGACTGGAGGCGAAGAAAGTTTACAGAACCCGCGGATGCCCGATTGGAGCAAGGGATCTGTTTATTAAGGTCCCTATGATTTTTTCAATGCCAAGCCCTATGTTGGACCCAAGAGATGCTGCTCTGTTTATCTGGAACTCTATGCAAAAGGGAATGCTGATGATCCTGAATCGTTTTATATTGCAGAAGTAGCTTTTATGAAGCGGATTCGGATTGAATGAATTGATAAAATCGGTTTTACTCAGAAAAAAATAATAGAAGAATAAAGGAGGAGATGCATGATCGTCGTTGCAAAACTTAAAGCAAAAAAAGGTGAAGAAGAGAAGATGGAAAATATATTGAAGGGAATCATCCCGGACGTGGAAAAAGAAGAAGGTACTCTGATTTACACTCTTCATCGATCACAGAACGACCCGGGAGTGTTTCTTTTTTATGAAAAATATAAGGATGCGGATGCTTTGACGCATCACAGCTCAACACCTCATTTCAATTCTTTATTCGGCAACATCATGCCTTTGCTGGATGGTCAGCCTGAGATTGAGATGTATGAAGAAATTGACGGAATAAAGAAATAAAAGTGAATTCATAAGTAACGGATCAATGCAGGGCTGATTTTTTACGTTTCAGCTCCTGGATCAGTTCACATATCGGCTCTATCGCAGGTAGTTCTGCCGTCAAAGTTTTTCCTTCAAGACTTTCCAGAAAAAGTTGTTCATTTTGTGGAATGCGCGTGATTATTTTTTTTTGGTCGACATTTTTTATCATGGAATTTTTAACACGGGCATCGATCTTGTTTAAAACAAAAAACAGATCAATTGACGCTTTTTGTGCCATTTCTTGAATTTTTTCGGCCATCATAAAAGATTCATAAGTGGGATCAACAACATCCAGGATGAGGTCGCATTCCGCATCGACCCGTCTGCCAAAGTGTTCAATGCCCGCCTCTGTGTCGACGATTACTATTTCATTGTCTTTGATGACAAGATTTGAGAGAACCAGTTTTGAAAGTACACCCATCGGGCAGGCACACCCTTCTCCAAAATCATGTATTTTCCCAATAACCAAAAGTCTGGTTCCGTTTGCCTCGGTTACGCAGCCTTCAGGCAACTCATCAATTCCAATTTTTTGATTGAATGGTTTGTCGTCTCCGGGAAATGTTTTATTCAGTTTTTCCTTAAATCCTTTTTTCCCTCCCAGATTGCTCATTATATCTTCTGGAAGCGGCAGACCTGCCAGGCGGTGGAGTCCGAAATTGGATTCATCAGCATCCACAAGGAGTATATTGTAGCCCAGATCATTCAGTTTTGAGGCAAGAAGTGCCGCTAAGGTACTTTTACCGCTTCCGCCTTTACCACAAACCAGTATTTTCATAAAACCGTTCCTTTTCAATTCCTTTATTTTTGCGAAGCCATCATATCTTTATTGCAATAACTTCCTGTTAATAAGATATACAGCTTATTAACACTTTTATATGCTTCCCGCAACTTTTGATGGAAACGGGAAGCGTTTCATGCTTTTATCTTTACCATAATGCATCTGAAAAGGTTGTCGGCATGGAAAAAATATTATAGATACAGCAAATATGAATTCTTGACTTAACATAACAGGCTAAAGGAGCAGCCCTATGATTTCACGAATTGATCATGTCTCAATTGCCGTTAAAGATTATGAAAAGGCGATCCATTTTTTTAAGGATATACTCGGTGCAATTCCAGGGGCAGCAGCTGGAGATGATCACTTGAAATATTTTTGGCAGATTTTTTCACTTGGGGATCTTTCCCGTATTGAAATTTTAAAACCAACCGGTAAAGGTAGTTTCCTTGACAATTTTTTACAGGATAAAAAAGAAGGAGGGGTTCACCACATTACCCTTCAAACACCCGATATTCGCAAGGCGATTATGAAGTTGGAGGAGAACGGGATAGCACACTTTGGTTTCATGGAATACGGAGATTTCTGGAAAGAGGTTTTTATTCATCCAAAGGATGCATTTGGTGTTTTGATTCAGATAGCCGAGTTCCACCCCGATG
>JAQYVL010000037.1 GCA_030145525.1 Desulfobacterales bacterium | reverse complement strand
GGATCCTGTAGGAAACAACTCAAAAGGCGTTAAACAAATTTTCAAGGCTTATGAAAAAGCCGGGATCCTTGATGTCAGCTGCAAATTTTACAACGAAGGCCGTCATGAAATGCTTAATGAAACAAACAGGGAGGAAGTGTTCAGCGACATCATCAAATGGATGGATAACCATATGTAACCTAAATCTACTCCATGGAACCCTGAACAAATTCAAGTGTTGCTCTCACATCTTCCTTGAAAAAGCAATGGAGCGCCTCTTTCCATTCAGAACCCTTAAGCCGTTCCCTGATTCTATCAACCGTATCCTTTTTTAATAAATTTTTCATGGTGATAAAAGGTCTGTTCGGGGTATCTATCCATAAAGCCACAATCTCTTTGGCTCTTCTTATCAACTCATCATCATCATTTACTATCTCATCCACGATTTCCATTTCTTTTGCTTTTTCCACACCGAACATCTCTCCGAAATACATGACATCCCTGAACTTTTTATCTGTATCAAGACCAAAACGCATTATTTCATTCTGGGCAATGGAGAGCGCAAGGCCGATCTTAATTTCAGACATGCCGAGCTTGATTTTCGGATTAAATTTAGCTATCCGATAGTCCGCGGCCATTGAAAAAATGAGTCTCGAATAACAAGTGCTGCTTGCCTGAAAATCTCTTGCGGTGTATAATCGATTCGATTTTTCCAATTCGCTTCACAACCGGACGGATAACATAAAATCCAGGCGGGTGAAACATGATACAGCATCTTGTAAAATGGCATTTATTTTTCCT
The DNA here is from genome assembly GCA_030145525.1 of Desulfobacterales bacterium. Lineage (GTDB taxonomy): Bacteria > Desulfobacterota > Desulfobacteria > Desulfobacterales > SURF-7 > JAQYVL01. The sequence continues at coordinate 49,197 of JAQYVL010000037.1, read as the reverse complement.
CATAATAGTATTTCCATTCTTTGCGATGGCTGACAACACATTGACCGATGGCGAAAAAAAGGCGGCCGTCTATGAAATGTACCGGGAATACAAAAAAGATTTTCCCGCAGTGAAGGATATGGCTCCAAAGGAAGCTATGGAACTCCTGAAAGAAAATCGAATCTTATTTGTTGATACCCGGAAAGATGCGGAAATGAAAATTTCCATGCTTCCACAGGCAATCTCCGAAAAAACATATCTGGAAAATCAAAATCAATACAAAGATAAAACAATTGTTCTATATTGTACCATCAGCTATAGAAGCGGGAAACTCACCCAGGAACTGAATAAACAGGGAGTAGAGGCGTATAACCTGAAAGGCGGATTGCTGGCCTGGGTGCTGGAAGGAGGAAAAGTGTATGACGAAGCCGGAGAAACCAAACGGATTCATGTATACGGCAAAAAATGGAATTACCCGGCAAGAGGTTATAAAACTGTAATGTTTAATTTTTTTGAACGATTCTTCTAATACGGGGAGCTATACCAGAATGCCTTCGCCCATCTATCTTGACTACAATGGTACCACACCTCATGATCCCGAGGTTATCGAAGCAATGCGGCCGTTTCTAGAATCAGAATTCGGTAATCCGTCAAGTACTCACTGGTACGGAATCAAGCCAAAACGCGCGGTGGAAAAAGCTCGGGAACAGGTTGCAGAATTACTCGGCTGCAGCTCCGGGGAAATTATATTTACCAGTGGGGGAACGGAATCGAACAATCATGCCATCAAAGGAATGGCCGGGTCATTGAAAAAAAAAGACGGCCATATCATTACATGTGCCATTGAACACCCGGCTGTGCTGGAAGTTTGTAAATATCTGGAAGGATGTGGTTTTAAAATAACCTGTCTGCCGGTGGATTCTTTCGGCCTTGTTGATGCTTCTGATGTCGAAAAGTCTATCCGCGCCGATACGATTCTCATCACCATCATGCATGCCAATAATGAAGTGGGAACTATTCAGCCGATCAGTGAAATTGCGCAAATAGCTTCCAAACATGGAGTCACGATGCATACCGACGCCGCACAATCCATTGGGAAAATCCCGACCGATGTGAAAGAGCTTGGCGTGAATATGCTCTCAATTGCCGGGCATAAACTGTATGCCCCAAAAGGAATTGGTGCCCTTTATATCAAAAAGCCGCTCAAACCGGAAATATTCTGCCATGGCGCCGGGCAGTAAAAAGGCTACCGCGCTGGGACTGAAAACGTCCTTGAGATTGTGGGGCTGGGAAAAGCCTGCGAAATTGCCCGGAAAAATCTGGAACAGCATATGACACACATGAAAGCCACGCGGGACAGGCTTCATAAAGGACTCAGCGAACTGCCTGGAAACATTCGATTAAACGGACACCCGGAAAAGAGACTGCCCAATACCCTGAGCATTTCGTTTCAAAACCTTCCGGCCAACCGAATACTGGAAGAGATCGGTCTGGAGGTGGCGGCTTCAGCCGGTGCTGCATGCCATGCCGATACCGTGGAATTGTCCCATGTGCTGAAAGCCATGCACGTTCCCCTGGAATGGGCCAAAGGAACCGTCCGCTTCAGTGTGGGCCGGATGACTACCACAGATCAGATCGACCGGGCAATTCAGGTTGTTTCCGATGCTGTAACCCGGCTGCGGAAAACTGCATAGTTCTGCTTTCGGGTTGCTATAATCAACACTACCTCATGAGTAATTTTTTTTATATCGTGTAAATACATGAAAAAACTAGGGTCAGATCTTGAATCTTGACAGAAGTGATATGCAGGTAACAGGCAGCAGAAGAACAAATAGTCGTGAGATTATAAGACAGCTTGGGCAAATAGCGCCAAAATCAAACCAGTCAAGATTCACCCCCCCCATTGAGTTCTTGCTCTCTTTTCAGCCTTGCATAGCTTTGGTTGGTTCAATCATTAAAACCCCCTTGCAATACACATAAATTATGATATAATGTGTATCAAAATAATTATTAAGGAGGCGCATCATGAAACGTACCAATGTCGTACTTAACGAGAAATTGGTCAAAGAGTGCATAAAGGCTACCGGGATTAAAACCCAAAAAGCTTTAATTGATCATGCTTTGCGTGAATTGCTCAGGCATGAAAAACAGATTAAAATTCTCGAATTAAAAGGTAGAATCAACTGGAATGGTAACCTGGATGAGTGGCGTAAGGGTCGTGGCTTATGATGGTTCTGGTTGATACAACTGTCTGGATAGACTTTTTTTCAGCAAATCCTTATCCGCATGTGAAAACTCTTGAAAATCTTATAGCCGATCGGGAAGATATTTGCCTTTGCGGTATTATTCTGACCGAAGTTCTTCAAGGGATTCGGGAAGATTCTGAATTTAACCGGACTCGCGATTTGCTCGCCAACCTGGTTTTTCTACCCATGCAGTATTCTGTTTTTATCCGATCGGCAGAGATATATCGAAATCTTCGTCGAAAAGGCATTACGATAAGAAAACCTGTGGATTGTATGATTGCCGCAGTAGCGATTGAGCATGGCATACCTCTTCTTCACAACGATAAGGATTTTATTCCAATTGAAAAACATTTCGGACTTAAAAGATTGAAATGAACTTCTCTATCCCCTGAGCTATTCAGTGTCTGTCCAGTAATGAGATATTTTGTTCGAGATCAAGGCGCGCGAAAATTTCAACCAGAGGAATATATCGATATATTTTGAGGATTGAGATTTGAGTGCAACGCAGATATCGGACAAAATAGCCTTTAATGGATGGACACTACTAGTTTCTCATACTAGTCACCGGCGCCGGCAACCTCCCACCCCGCTTCAAAAAGTTCTCAGCGGAATATGGGCTTACATCCATAATAGGCGCCTCGCCAAGCAACCCTCCAAAATTAACTGATTGCCCGGCTTTTTTCCCGGGAACAGGGATAACCCGAACCGCCGTTGTTTTATTGTTGATGATGCCGATGGCCAGTTCATCGGCAATGATGGCATTGATCGTATATGCCGGCGTATCACCGGGGATGGCAAACATATCAAGCCCCACTGAACAAACCGAGGTCAATGCTTCGAGCTTGGCAAGATTCAATGAGCCTTTTTTCACAGCTTCAATCATCCCTGAATCCTCGCTCACCGGTATAAAAGTTCCGCTCAAACCCCCGACATTTCCGCTCGCCATTGCCCCGCCTTTTTTTACCGCATCCATGAGCAATGCTGTGGCCATGGTGGTGCCGTGTGCACCCATGGATTCGATCCCGAATGCTTCAATTATATTGGCAACCGAATCTCCCCGGGCAGTTGTTGAAGCCAGTGAAATGTCCACAATCCCGAATGAAACGTCAAGATTTCCGGCAAGCTCCCGGCCTATGAGTTCCCCTCCCCTTGTAATTTTAAAAACCGTTCTTTTAATGATTTCCGAAAGCCCGGTCAGATCGCACTCCCGATTTTTATCCACGACGCTATACACTACGCCCGGACCGCTTATCCCGATATTAAGAGACATGTCCGGCTCTCCGACTCCATGAAAAGCCCCTGCCATAAACGGATTGTCCTCAGGTGCGTTGACAAAGACAACAAATTTTGCGCACCCAATGGCATCTTTGGTTTTTGAAGCGGTCTGCTTCAGCATTCCTCCGATCATATTTACAGCATCAAGGTTCATTCCCGCTACATTGGTGCCGACATTGAGAAAAGAACAAATCCTTCTGGTTTCTGAAAATATATCCGGGAGGGATTCAATCAGAATTGTATCCGAGGCAGTCAGCCCCTTTTGAACCATTGCACCAAATCCGCCGATAAAATCGATCCCGGAATCCCTTGCCGCGTTATCCATTGCTTTTGCCATTTCAATATATTTCCGCTTTGTGCAATGAGTCTCCATGATCAGGCTTACCGGGGTTATGGATATCCTTTTATTGACGATGGGGATTCCGTACTTGGATTCCAGTTTTTCCGCCTCTTCCACCAGCCGCCGGGCATTGACGGATATTTTCCGGCAAACGTTCTCTTTAAAGGTTTCAAAATCGGAGTCAATGCAGTCTTTCAGATTGATCCCCAGCGTCGTGGTACGGATATCCAGATTCTGATGCAGAATCATGCTGGCGGTTTCAAATACTTCTTCTACGGATATCGGCATCGTTTACACCCTGTGCATCATCTTAAAAATATTTTCATGCTGAATCTGGATCTTGAGTTGAAGCTCTTTTCCGATCTTCTCCAGCTCTTTTCGGACTTTCTCCAGTTTGTATTCCGACTCTTTCATGTTGACCAGCATGGTCATGACAAAATAGCTGTCCATAATCTTCTGACTGATGTCTTCAATGTTGATATTACACTCGTACAACAGCATTGAGATTTTGGCTACAATGCCTTTTTTGTCTTCACCGATTACGGTGATGAAAAGCAATTCCTTTTCCATGGTTTTAATCCTGTTTTAGTTGGAAAGTTTTTTACTGATTAGAACTGGTTTCAAAACCTTCAATCGGGTCTAAGGTCGCGGCGGAGTGAGGAGTTCAACCGCAGGAATATATTTAGTATTGTGTCTTACAACATAGTGTTCGATTTTTTTGTATTTCGACCTTGTTGTCAGTTACAAACGGCATCATCCGTATACACAACAACAGATACGGTGTTCTCATTTTCATTTACGACATAGACATAATTTCCACTTCGCGGCGCTGCGATACCTATCGACTCGTCGCTTAATGGAATCAATTCCGTAATCGAATTATCCGATGTCCGTATGACCGTCAGCAATTTCGTCACAAGGCTGGTAACAAACACATATCGACCGTCAAAAGAGGATGCGATGCCAAATGGTGTAAAACCGACCGGGACTCTTTTTATCACAGCCCCTTCCCGGATAACCGTTGCGGAAGAGTTTTTCTCGTCAACCAGATACAGGTCACCTCCGGGCAGCAAAGTCATATCGGTTGTATTGGAAATATTGATCCCATCTGTTCCCAAATTGATTCTTTCAATAACAGTATAAACATTATCATCTGACAAACGAATTTTCAATATGATGTTCTCTTGTGTGCTCAAGTAGATAGAATTATCTTCTTCCTGCTGTGGCGATGCAAGGGCAAGCGGCCTGTATTCTCCCCGGTTTAACACAAATTCATTAATCACCGGATGATTTGCTCTTGTTATCACTCCATTAAAGGCAGCCTCACCATAGAGCAGATTCCGTTCTCCCGGTGAATTGTAGGACTTCCCATTTTCAGGAATATCGATCAGATGAAAAATATCATCGTCTGCATAAAAAGAATACAGCCAGGAGCTGTAATTGCTGTTGCGAGTCCAGTCATCCGGTGAATCGGTGTCGATACCATTCGGGATTCGTGAATAACCTCCGGTTATTTCCAGTTTTCCATTTGTAGGAGGTGATCCATGGGGAGCATAGATTTGAATCACCGTGTTCGAGTAAACTTTGCCTTCTCCACTATAATCGTTAACCGCAATCTCATCAACAATATTCTGCCAGGGGGGTAAAATCTCCGTTGACTCTTCATAATCCAGGATGCCGTTATCATCCTGATCAAGATCCATACCCTCTGCACCTGTAAACTTTTCCACAAGCATAAGGGTTAAGGTACCGTTTTCGAATTCATCATTTAAAAAACCGGAATACCAGTAACCGTTTTCATCCGGTTCCACATTGCGTATAACCGTCCTGACCACACCGACTGTCGACGGACATTTTAATGGACATTCAATGCTGTTCGGATTTTCCCGGCAAATCGGATTCGTCATATCAGGCACCTTAGAAAAAACACCACACTCTCCCACAATCGCAATAATGGAATAATCCGAATCATCGATTAGATTGCCGAAATATACCTCCGCGTACTCCAATGTATCCTGTCCCAGGGGTATTGTTGCCAAAACAGTATGATCGGATGTCTGGATAACCAGTATCGAATTCTCGGCTGTATTGGTCACATATACATAAAGCCCATCCGGGGAGACCGTAACGCCGTATGGTTTGATTCCGACAGGAATCGTTCTAATATTGGCATGATCAGATGTTCGCAATACCGATACGGTTCCAGATGCACCGTCTGCTGTATTTACGACATATACATGACTCCCGTCAGGTGAAACTGCCAATCGTTTGGGGTTTCGACCTACGGTGACGGTTCTTGCAACGGTATTGTCCAAAGCACTGATTACCGATACCGTATCCTGGAAAGAGTTTGTCACATACAGATAATCTTCTCCCTCTTCCGTTGACACCAAAACGATATCATATGGCCGCAATCCCACTGCCACCTTTGCCCGATACCAGCCTGCTTCATAGCGATAAGGCCCATTGGATGGAAGCTCACCAATCCACATACCGCTTTCTTCAGCAGCATCCCGATCTCTGAAGGTCTGGATCACTGAAATAAATTCAGAATTTTCAGCGTTCTGGGGAGAAATTTCAAGAGTCACCAGAATACCGGTACTGTCGGCAGGATCGATTATATGAATGATTCCATCTTCAATGACATACGTGTAGGCCCGATTCGGAGTCTCAATCTGTTCACTGTTTAGAAATTCCAATACAAAAGAGCAGTCTGGCTGCCTCGAATTAACAACATGAAACATCCCTTCTTTCTTTATCTCGTCATAGACAAACTCATCATCCGTAAAAGATCGACTAGCCGGTCTTCCGCCATAAGATGGGGCATCTACACTACAGATTATTGAAAGAAATCCGATCAGCCCGATGATGAAAAAAAGCTTCCAGGAATTTATATACCATTTTTTTTGAGGAAATATCATCTTCATAATCAATTTGTCCAGGCCGGGATGATCCGGCCATGCTCTGCCCTTTTCAAGAATTGGTTTGAAATAGAATAAAAAGCCAAACCGGCAAACAAGCCTCCTGAGGCATAAACCTTGTTTACACTGCAAACCTACATTTTAATACAATATTCAGACCTCCTTTATCAAGAAAAAAAAGAAATATTTCATAAATATATCAGGAGTCGGGGAGTTTATTATAAATATAGCCTCATGGATAATTTTATTTCACCCGGATAAATGAGGCTGGACAAAAGGGAGTCGCAGATCGAAATATTTGACTTGAAACCTGTGATAATTTTATATAAATTTGTAGGCGATATGAGTTATTCCATAATTGCCATCAAACATTGAGCGCAGGAAGATGAACATAACACCTCAAGAAATAAACATCATCTCCGACTGGAATAAAAAAATAATAAATCCGACAAGGCTTACCCTGAAATTTTCAAACAGCAGACAGGGAAGAGAGATGAAGTCGTTCTGTGATAACCTCTCTTCAATACTCTCTAAAGTAGAAGTCTACCAGGAAAAAGCTGATGAAAATGATATGCCGGCAATCATGGTAAATGATCAGCTCATTTATCATGCTGTCCCATTGGGGCCTGAGCTGCAGCCGTTTCTGGAAGCTATGCTTCAAAGGGGCCAACTCACCGGATCAATAACTGCCAAACTAAAGTCGATCACATTTCCAACCGTAATCAGACTATACATTGCACCCAACTGCCCGCGCTGCCCCGCTGTAGTGAGCCGGATCATACCTCTTTCAGAAGCAAATCACCAGATAAAGCTCTACATCATTGACGGAACAATGTTTCATGAACTTGCTGAAAAAGAAAATGTCCAATCAGCACCAACCGTTATTTTTGAAAATTTCAGATGGACCGGAGAAGTTAAAATTCATGAGCTTGTTGATATCATTACAGACAGGGACCCGTCGAATCTGAGTTCTGAAACCCTTAAAAACATAATACACGAAGGAGAGGCTTCAAGGGTGGCCAAAATGATGCTCGATAACAAAAAAATTTATCCCGCATTCATTGATCTGCTTGTTCATGAAAAATGGCCTGTTCGGCTTGGAGCTATGGTTGTAGTTGAAGAGATCATTGAAAATGATCCAAAACTTGCATCAGAGATGATCGATCCTGTTCTTGAACGCTTCAACTCCCTGAATGATCAGATCAAGGGCGACATGATTTACATTTTTGGAGAAGCAGGCACACCTGAGACCATTGCAAAACTTACGATAATGCTTGAAGGCTCTCCGACAGATGAGATCAGAACCGTTGCTCTTGAAGCGATTGAATGTATCAAAATTAGACATGGGTTGTCTTAGATTCTCTTTTCTTTGCCATCAAGTGAGATTTCATGAAAAATATACAAATCATCATCGCCTTTACCGTTGGACTTCTTTTAACCTCTGCGGGTTATTCTCAGCCGAATTTGACGGACCCGTATCAAATCTTTAAAAGTCACTATAAAGCCATAGGAGGTGTCGAAAAATTAAAATCGGTTAAAACTGCTTATTTGGAAGGAACGACTGTATATGATGGACTGAAAGGCAGGTTCAAGCAATGGGGAGAAAGCCCTCTGCGCTACAGGCTGGAAGAGGATTTTACGATTATTTCGCAAATTGAAGGGGATAACGGGCAGTTCTCATGGATAAAAGATACAAACGGCAAGGTCATGATCCGGCGAGACGAAGAGACTATCAAAAGGAGAAAAATAAAGATTCGATTAGAAAAATTCGAACATCTCCAGCCAAATTCAAATTTTTTCTCCCTGTCGTTTGAAGGCATCCAAATGGTTGAGGACTGTCAATGTTATGTTGTTAAGATGACAAATCGTATTAATCATGATGTTCTATGGAATTTTTTCGACACAAAGCACTTTCTTCTTCGAAAGTCCATATTGAAACAGCCTGATATTGAAATTCACACCCTATATTCAGACTATCATGAAAAATATGGCTTAAAAATAGCATATTATGAAGAATCCGATATTTTCCCCAGAGAAAAAAAAGAGATTATCCGGATTGAAAAATGTCTGATCAATACGGATATTGACAACTCAATTTTCAACATGCCTGAAAACAGCGCTCAAGATTTTCGCTTTCAGAAGGGAAACAGCTCCGAAAACATCCCTTTTGAATTTGTTGAGAACAACATTTTTCTGAAAGTAAAAATAATAGACGATGAACGTCTGTGGCTTTTAGACAGCGGCGCCTCCATGTCTGTTATTGATAAGAATTATGCTGATTCACTGGGTATAAAATCAAGCGGAAACGTCAAAGGTTTTGGCTTTGGAGCAAACTTTGATCTTCATTTTGTAACCATCCCTTCATTCAGTGTAAAAGGTGTGGAATTCCAAGAGCAAAAAATTTTTTCCTTTGCGAATTTGGCCGAAAAATTCCATGAACCTGTCTGTTTCGGAATATTAGGGTATGACTTTCTATCACGGTTTGTAGTTAAAATAGACTATGCTGATCAAAAATTTTCTATTTATGATCCGATCAATTTTAAATACTCCGGCAATGGCACTATTATTGACGCGCCGCTGAAAAGCAGAACTTTTACCGTTCCTATGACGGTTGATAATAAATATTCAGGAAGATGGCATGTAGACCTGGGTTCCTTCAATACCTCTTTCCATTTTCCATTTGCGAACCAGAACAATCTGCTTGCCCGAAAAGGGGTAGACCGGATTAGCAGGGGTATGGGCGGTGAATACATGGAAAAGACGATTCAGTTTCAAAACCTCAAAATTGGAGGGTTTGTCATCACAAAACCATTAATAAGTGTCCCCCATAAAAAAAAATCCGGTGCTTCGCTTGTCAGCGAACTGGTCGGCAACATAGGGAACTCAACGCTGCGACATTTTCAGATATACCTTGACTACGAAAAACAGCAGATCATTCTTGAAAAGGGAAAAGATTTTAACAAAAATTTCCCGAGGGATAAAAGCGGAATGCTTATCGGAAGAACGGAACGGGACGAGCCAAAAATCGTATTTGTTTCTTCCGGATCACCAGGTTATAGAGCAGGTTTTATAGAAGGAGATATCATCATATCAATCAACCTCAAAAAGTTGGAAAACAGTTCAAGTATTCTTCAGATAATCAGGCTGCTTCGAGAGAATGCCGGAACAAAACATAATTTTGTGATTATGAGGGATGGAGAAACAAAAGCGATTCAACTGATCCTTGAGGACCCGTATTGAATAAAAAATGGGTTGCATGAAAATATCGATTATGTTAACCGTTCATGTTTGTTTTGTTGTTTCCTGATATGGATCAATTTGCTGAAAGGAATGAATTCGCAATGACTTCTAGTAAAGAACTGAAGCTGGCTTATTGTCTGGCGGTTATTCTGTTTCTTGTGGGCGGACTATGCTATGCGGCCTTTTTTCCTGTAGAAAGCCCTAAAGACCCTGTTAGAAAAATATTTAAAACATCTGCAGGAAAAGTATTATTTACCCATAAAGTTCACAGAATAGATGCGGGATACAGTGTCGCGTGTATTGACTGCCATCACCACAATGAAGATGATGAAGCGGACTTTAAGGCCTGCGGCGAATGCCATAAAGCCGAAGAGCCGAAAACAGTTCCCGAAAACTGCCTTGAGTGCCATGAAGCTGCAGGGGAGATTGAAGACCATCATCCAACAGATGCTGATGAATCTGATTTTCATGCCTGCAGTGAATGCCATAAACCCGTAGAAGACGGATCCGCTCCAGAGGTTTGCAGCGACTGTCACGAACCGGATGAAATTGAAGGCCAGGAAAAAACCATGAATTTTCATAAAAGATCCGACGCGTTCCACAGGCAGTGCATTGACTGTCATAAAGAATACGGTTCAGGTCCTGTTGATTGTTCATCCTGCCACGTAATGTAAAGGGAAGGTATCATGATAAAAAGATCATTCTTTGGTTTACAGAAACCCAGGCTTGAATATGACATTGTCAGCGCAGCTGCACCTGAGCCCCGGGAAATATCCGCATCAGAAACCGTTCAGCTTTTTTCAAACACCGTTTTTGATAAAAAGGATCAAGTTGCTTTACAGCCGGGTGATGAAGTAAAAACAGGCCAGAAGTTGACCATATTAAAGGAGAGTGAGGATTACGTAATATCGCCCGTCACAGGAACCATTACCTCTATCTCACCCTGCACCGGCGATTTCGGAGTCCAAATGACCTCCATAATCATCAATCGAAAGGATAAAGAAGAAAAAGACGGCCGGTTCAATGAGATTTCAAAGACACCCTCGCTTCAAAATACAAAAGATTTCCTTGCAGGTCTGCCGGGTGTTCTTCCATCAGCTCTTTTTTCCGAATCTGACCGGAAAATCGATACGATTGTAATTAACGGTATGGATACGGATCTGCTTGTCAACACAAAGCAGTATATTGTCAAGACCTCAACGAGTGCCATCAAAAAGGGAATTCAGATCCTGAAAGAAATAACAGGCATCGAAAATTTCGTAATTGCAGTTCCGGAAGCACTGTCCCTGGAAGCGTCGTCAACCGGGGCTGCTGTCAAGACTGTCAGTTCAATCTACCCGAAAGCACTTCCCCATTTGGTTTTAAAAGAGATACTCGGGAAAGAAATCCCGGCCGGAAGTTCGTTTGAAGAGCTTGGCGTACTGCTTATAGGTGCCGAAGCAGTTGCTTCACTTGGGACAGCATATACTACAAACGAAATACCAACCAAAAAAATTATTACCGTTATTGACAAACACGGCTTTAAAAAACTGATATCAACTATACTAGGAACACCTCTGAAGGATATCTTTTCGGCGCTCAGCATTTCTGCGGAAGACAGCGATCGGATCATCATAGGTGGGCCCATGACAGGATCTTCCGTTTATACAGAAGACCATCCGATATGCAACGATACGGATGCGGTGATTGTGCAGGATAGAAATGTTATACCTTTTATTTCCGACAATGCATGCATCAACTGCGGAGAGTGTGTACGAATCTGTCCTGCAAAAGTACCTGCAAACATGCTCGTTCGCTTCCTTGAAGTTAGCCAATACGAGGAGGCTGCAGACAGCTATGATCTTTTCTCATGCATTGAATGCGGTCTTTGCAGTTATGTCTGTACCGCCAAAATTCCAATTTTCCAATATATAAGGCTTGCAAAATACGAGCTTGCCAGAATTCATGCAGCGGAGGCGGAGAATGTTTAACCAGAAAAAATTTATTGTTTCACATGCCCCTTTCTGGCAAGACGGGAGCTCGATTTCAACAAAAAACTACCATATCATGCTCGCAGCCATGCTGTCTGTTATCCCGGGTTTCCTGCAATACGGCGGACCCGCTGTTGCGGTCGTCTGTTTTTCCATCGCAACTGCAATGATCTGGGAACTTATTATCAATCATATAAGTAAACGGCCTGTTTCCATCGGTGACGGCAACGCGGCCATGATCGGGCTCCTCTTTGCGATGATGGTACCTGCGACGACACCCTGGTGGGGAGTTCTTGTGGGAACATTGGTTGCGGTTGTCATCGGAAAGCAGATCTATGGAGGACTTGGCGGCAATCCGTTTAATCCGGTACTGGTTTCCATCGCCATTCTTTCGCTGTCCTGGAAAGGTATGTTCGATTTTGATGAAGCCCTTTTAGCATATGATTTTGATCATACAATGATCTATCCGCTGGCCGCGCTGAAGGCGTTTGGGCCGGATTCCGTCTCATCGTTTTCATCTGTCGATCTTCTCATGGGAAGACAAATTGGAGGGATCGGCTCTACCTGCGGCATTGCTATTATTATCGGCGGAATCTACCTGATCGCCCGCGGCTTTATTCGCTGGGAAATATCTGCCTCCTTCATCGCCGGTATTTTTATCACAGCGCTTCTTTTCAACATGTTCGGCGAAGAGAGTAAATATGCCGGCCCGCTTTTTCACCTCTTTACCGGCTATACACTCATCGGAGCTTTTTATCTTGCAACCGAAGATTCATCCTCACCGGTAAATTTTATCCCCATGCTCATCTATGGGACCGGCTGCGGGGTCATGACGATTCTGATAAGAAATATAGGTGCCTATGTGGATGGCGTTGTTCTTGCGATACTGCTGATGAATATTGTCAATCCACTTTTGGATAAAATCAGGCCCAAAGCGCTTGGAAAGGTTGTTGGAAAATGAATGAAATGATCAAAATGGTTGTTGTTCTCACAATCCTTAGCTCTGTTTCAGGTGGACTCCTTGCGGCCATTCATGATGGCACTGCTGCTCAGATTGAAAACCAGCAGCTCAAGTTTGTTAAGGGGCCGGCGATAAAAACCATTCTGGAGGGTTCTGCGAACGATCCCATTGTCGATCGTTTTAAAATTGTCGACGGGGAAACGGAACTAAGTTTTTTTGTGGGCAAATTCAACGGAAAAGCGAATACGGTTGCCTTTGAAGGATTCGGGAAGGGATACGGCGGTGACATCGGCGTCATGATCGGCATTAACCTTGACGACGACAAATTGATCGGCGCTGCGGTAACGACCCATAGCGAAACACCCGGCCTGGGAGCAAAATCCAAGGAAGACCCCAGCTTTTCATTGCAATTCAAAGGCCTTTCAGTGGATGAAAATGTTAAAGTTACCAATGACGGAGGCGGTATCAATGCAATAAGCGGAGCCACAATTACGTCCCGCGCTGTTTGTGACGCTGTCGCAAAGTCGCTGGCCTCTTATAAAAGATTAAAACCTCAGCTTGCTGAACAAATAAAAGCTTTCGAAAATTAGGGAGAACAGTATGGCGAAATCTATCGTTCAGGAATTTACAAAAGGTCTGTGGGAAGAACTCCCTCCGTTCAGGCTGGTACTGGGCCTTTGCCCTGTACTAGGTGTAACGACATCCATGGAAAACGGGCTTGGAATGGGGGTAGCCACCACGTTTGTCCTTGCGTGCTCCAACATTCTCGTATCGCTTTTGCGAAATATTATTCCGCCAAAGGTCAGAATTGCCTGCTTTATTATTATAATTGCTTCCTTTGTTATTGTTGTTGAGCATCTCCTGCAGGCCTATGCATACCCGCTGTTTCTCAAGCTGGGCGTATTTATCCCGCTTATCGTCGTAAACTGTATCGTTCTGGGACGTGCGGAAGCATTTGCATCAAAAAACGGAATTGCCTCATCTACGGCCGACGGAATGGGTATCGGAATTGGCTTCACACTTTCTTTAGGTGCTCTGGGAGCATTTAGAGAAATATTAGGAAAAGGGTCTCTGACAATATGGGGTGATCTTGGTTACAACCTTACATCAGTTTTCCCTTCTTTTCAACCTTTCGAATTCATGGTTCAGGCCCCTGGCGCCTTCATCGGACTTGGATTGATGCTTTGTGCCATAAACGCCATTGGTGATTAACGGGAGAAAATAAAATGGGCTATTTCGAACTTATTATTGCATGTATTTTTGTAAACAACATCCTTCTTGCCCAGTTTCTTGGAAATTGCCCTTTTCTGGGAACTTCCAAAAAGATGGAGACCGCTGTGGGAATGTCTATGGCCGTCATATTTGTTCTTGTGTTGGCAGGCACAATTACCTGGTTGATCTTTACATATGTTCTCGTCGAGTTCAATCTTGTTTATTTAAGGACAATCGCTTTCATCGTCGTAATTGCCTCTCTTGTCCAGTTTGTAGAGATGTTTCTTAAAAAATCAATTCCGGCACTCTATGCCGGTCTGGGAATTTTTCTCCCTCTGATCACAACGAACTGTGCAGTTATGGGTGTATGTATTCTGAATATTGACAAAGAATTTACGTTTATGCAATCACTGGTCGCCTCATTTGCCTATGCTGTTGGATTTGGTTTGGCCCTTATCCTTTTCGCCGGTGTGCGGGAAAGAATTCTGCTCGCCAGGGTACCCAAACCTCTCCAGGACACTTCAATCGGCCTTGTAACCGCCGGTATGATTGCGCTTGCGTTTTACGCCTTCAAGGGGATGGTATAGCAAGGTTAGACTTTTTGGATGATGCAGGAAGGTACCAAATCAATCGGGATATGCATTACTTATTTGGAATATTGAAATATGGTGTATATCCCGATTTTTTAATATTTATTTGATCGCTTTCATTATTTTATTATTAATGTGTATTTCAGGAAGTTAGGAGGAAACCGTGACAGCTCTCCTTTTTATGCTGTTCCTTGGTACGGTATGCGGGGCCATTCTAAGTATTGCCTCAAAAGTTTTTTATGTTTATGAAGATCCCAGAATAGCGATTATTGAAGGTCTGACAGCCGGAGCAAACTGTGGAGGATGCGGATATACAGGATGCGCTGCTGCATCAGAAGCTGTGGTCAATGGTGAGGCCCCTCCAAGTGTGTGCATTGTTGCGGGTGCAGAGGCAGCAACAGGAATTGCCGCTGTTATGGGTCTTGATCCTGGAACTGCGGAACCAATTCTTTCTCAAAATGAATGCCTTGGCGGAAACAGGGCGGATGATAAATACCATTACATGGGTGTTACCTCATGCCGGGCAATGGCGGCACTATATGGAGGTAAACGAGTCTGCAGTATCGGGTGTATCGGCTTTGGTGATTGTATAGACGCATGCAAATTTGATGCGATTGCCCTCGGGCCAAACGGTTACCCTGAGGTTGATGAATCCAAATGTGTCGGATGCGGTGCATGCAGAGAAGTCTGCCCTAAAAATATCATCAAAATCAGAACCATGTCGGAAAGGCTTCTCAGTTTTAACCAGGTTGATGCGGCGCTTGCCCCATGCAGGCAGACCTGCCCCGCGGAAATTGATATTCCCAGATATATCCAGCAGATCAAAAACGGTGACTACACGGGCGCCGTGAGCACGATCCGTGAACGGAACCCCCTGCTTCTTTCCTGCGGGCGTGTATGCCCCCATCCTTGCGAGGACAAATGCAGGCGGGGGATTGAGGATGAACCGGTTTCTATAAACCAGTTAAAACGTTTTGTCGCTGACTATGAAATGGACTCTGGAAAACGTTTGCCGATTCCATGTGCTCCGGATACCGGAAAAAAGGTTGCGATAATCGGAGGGGGCCCGGCCGGCCTTAGCTGTGCCTTTTTTCTTAGACGGCTGGGACATTCAGTTACCATCTTTGAGATGATGCCGAAACTGGGCGGAATGATCCGGTACGGCATCCCGGAATACCGGCTGCCCAAAGAGGTTCTTGAATGGGAAATTGAGGGTATTCTCAAACTCGGCATAGAAGCCAAAACAAACGTCAAATTCGGATATGATTTCGATCTCGGGTCATTGATTGCATCCGGCTATGATGCCATTTTTTTAGGGATCGGCGCATGGAAAGATTACAGTCTCAGAATTGAGGGGGAGGATCTTGAAGGTTGTCATACAGGAATCGATTTTCTGACTAAATTTTCTACCACGCAGCAGGGCGACAGCAATCTAATTATCCCCATCGGAAAAAAATGTGCTGTGATCGGTGGTGGAAATACTGCAATTGACTGTGTTCGGACTCTTATTCGACTCGGCGCAGAAGAAGTATCCATCGTATACCGCAGAACCCGAAATGAAATGCCGGCAAATCTTGTTGAAATTGAAGCGGCAGAGCATGAAGGTGTGAAATTCAATTTTCTTGCGGCGCCCAATAAGGTTATCGGGGATGAAGACGGCAAGGTTACAGGCCTTGAATACCTGAAAATGGAGCTTGGTGAACCGGATGCCAGCGGCAGACGCCGACCGGTACCGGTGGAAGGATCAGAAACTGCCCTTGACATTGATATGCTTGTAACTGCCATCGGCCAGGGGCCTGATGTTTCATTCAAGGAAAATGGAAAACGAATGGCAGAACTTGTTACGACCCGATGGGACACAATCGATTCAGCCAACCCGGAAACACTCCAGACCAATATACCCTATATTTTTACAGGTGGAGATTCAGCCACAGGAGCGTCCCTCGTGGTTGAAGGCATCGGCGGCGGGAGAAGAGCAGCCAGATCAATCCATCAATACCTCGCCTGCCGGCCTGTTGAACCGGTACCAAACTCTCTGTTTAAAGAGAATATTGAAGGAACGCTTTTTGATTCGGTTGATGATATTATTAAACAAAAACGAGCCGAAATGCCTGAACTTCCTGTTGAAGAACGAATCAAAACTTTTGATGAAGCGGACCTTGTCCTTCAGGAGGAGGATTCGTTGCGGGAGTCTTCGCGCTGTATGAATTGCTGTCGGATCTGCTACAATAAGGATAAGAATGCAGCATAAAAAGTGATTATGTAGATCTCTTGACCGTTTCGTAAGAAGTCAAAATATTGATGGCAAAGAAAAAAGTTCAAGTTCAAGGCGCGCAAATCCTGAGGAATGAGGCGTAGTTAGCTTACTCCGCAGTGACGAAGGATGAAGCGCAACACAGAAATTGGACTTTTTAGGAAGCCATCATCTCTTGAACTCTTTCAAATTGCATATAAGTTCAACCATATCTTCAGGAAGAGGCGCTTCAAAGGAGATACTTTGATCCGTAATGGGATGTTTTATTGAAAGACGCCGGGCATGAAGCATTTGACGAGAAATATTTTTTAACAGTGCGCCCCTGTCTTTTAGCAGACGGATTCTCTGTGCCGCCCGCCGGCTCCCATAGACCGGATCACCAACAATAGGATGCTGAATGGCTGTACAATGCACTCTTATTTGATGTGTTCTACCCGTCTTAATTTCAAGGTCAAGAAGCGTTATCCCTTCAAAACGTTCTCTAATTTTCCAATGAGTCTCAGCTACCCTTGTTTTCCGGCTGTGAATTGACATTTTCTTACGATCGCTTGGGTGGCGGCCAATGGGCAGGTTTATGACACCTGAATCTTCCTGAAAATCGCCATATACGATAGCCAGATAACTTTTTGTTATATTTCTTGATTTAAACTGGGCTGCAAGATGGAGGTGGGCTGCATGACTTTTGGCAACAGCCAAAACACCGGAAGTATCCTTGTCCAGCCTGTGTACGATTCCCGGCCGGATTTCACCTCCAATACCCTCAAGATCAGGACAATGGTACAGAAGGCCGTTCACGATCGTCCCGGTGTAGTGACCCGGCGACGGGTGTACGACAATTCCAGGTGCCTTGTTCAGTATTATGATGTGCTCATCCTCAAAGAGGATGTCAAGCTCAACCGGCTCTGGTTGAAACGAAATTGTTTCAGGTTCCGGGATAACCCCTTCAATAATATCGCCCGCACGTATCCTGTATCCGGGCTTTTTGACCGACCCTGAAACTCGAATCAGACCTTTGCGTATTAGGGATGCGGCGAGTTTTCTGGAACAGCAGGAAATTTGATCAGCAATAAGAGAATCCAGACGTTTTTCAGAATCAGCCTCAACAGTCTTGATGGTAAAACCACCTTCATCTGGCATAAGCGGATTTACCGAATTTTAATTGGCTGTAAAAAGAGACTCGATCTCTGCCATTATGGCTTTTTCATCTTTATCCTTGGCTGTACAAAGCTCCTTGAGCAAAAGGCCCCTTGCGGTGTCAAGAAGTTTTCTCTCGCCAAAGGAGAGATCCTTGGTCGACTTCAAAATAAAAAGATCCCTGAAAACTTCAGCAACATCATAAAGAGAACCGGTTTTTATCTTGTCCATGTATTCCCGGTATCTTCGATTCCAGGTCTGATTGTCAAGCGTATTCTCTCTTTTCGATGTCATGATTTCATAGACTTTGTTTACGTCATTTTTATGAATCACGTTTCTCAAGCCTACGGATTCAACATTTTTTGTCGGAATCATGATGACCATACCGTTTTCAAGGATTTTCATGATATAAAAATCCATTCTGTTGCCGCCTATCTCCCGACTCTCAATCGCTTCGATACGACCCACACCATGCGCTGGATAGACAGCAAGATCACCCGGACTGAACTCCCGAGAAATTTGCTCTTGTTTAACCGCGTTTTCCGCCATTTTTTACCCCAAATCTTATTAAAAACACATTATATCGTAGCTGCCTTTGCCGACTTTAACAATATATCGTATATAAAACTAGAGATATCATACCATACTCATTGAGATGAAGCAACAAAAAAAAGGGGGACCGACATTTAATCCCTGCCGATCCCCCTTGATATTCGTTACCTGATATCTGCTTTGTTACATAAGGAAAGGCACCATAAGCAGAGCAACAACGTTCAGAATTTTGATCATCGGGTTAATCGCCGGACCTGCGGTATCCTTGTATGGATCGCCTACAGTGTCTCCTGTAACGGCAGCTTTATGAGCATCACTGCCCTTCCCGCCCAGGTTACCGTCTTCGATGTATTTCTTCGCATTATCCCATGCAGCACCACCGGTTGTCATGGAAAGGGCGACAAAGATACCGGTTACAATACTTCCGATCAGAAGACCGCCAAGAGCAACCTTTCCAAGAAGAAGGCCGACAATGATAGGTGCGGCAACCGGCAGCAGAGCCGGAACGATCATTTCCCGGAGAGCGAACTGGGTAACGATGTCAACGCATGCAGCGTAATCGGGCTTTGCGGTTCCTTCCATAAGTCCCGGAATTTCACGGAATTGACGGCGTACTTCGTCAACAACCGCGCTACCGGCATTGCCAACAGCTTTCATGGCAATTGATGCAAACAGGTAGGGCAGCAGACCTCCGATAAAAAGACCGATGATTACGTCAACATCGGAAAGATCAAATTTAATTGCTTCCCCCTCGCCTCCATGAAGCTGAAACTCCATAACATAGCAAGCAAAAAGAACAAGAGCGGCAAGAGCGGCAGAGCCAATGGCATAACCCTTGGTTACAGCTTTGGTTGTGTTGCCGACAGCATCAAGCGGATCGGTTATCGCACGAACGCTTTCATCCATTCCCGCCATTTCAGCTATACCGCCTGCGTTATCCGTGATCGGGCCGTAAGCATCGATGGCGATAACCATACCTGTCATGGAAAGCATAGACATGGCAGCCATGGCAATGCCGTAAAGGCCTGAAAAATGATAGGCAAGTGCAATGGAAATGCAGATCGCTATAACCGGCGCAGCAGTCGCCTGCATACTTACGGCAAGACCGGCAATGATGTTTGTTCCGTGCCCAGTTGTGGAAGCCTCTGCGATATCTTTAACCGGTTTATAGATACCCGTGTAATATTCTGTGATGATAACAATAACCACGGTCAGAACAAGACCGATCAGTGTGCAGTAGTATATGTTCATTGTATTGAGTCCGGGCACGTCAGCTATGAATTTCTGTGCTGCATAGTAAAAGGCCACACCGGCAATGATCGCCGCACCGAACATTCCCTTATAAAGAGCGCCCATAATGTACTCGCTTCTTCCAAGGCGAACGAAGAAAACGGCAATGATGGATGCGATAATCGAAATCGCGCCCAAAATCAATGGAAACAGAACAGCCATTTCATTTTTGGGAAAAAGCAGATGGCCGAGAAGCATCGCAGCAACCGCGGTAATCGCATAGGTTTCAAAAAGGTCTGCGGCCATACCGGCGCAGTCACCAACATTGTCTCCAACGTTGTCCGCAATTGTGGCAGGATTACGAGGGTCATCTTCGGGGATCCCAGCTTCAACCTTACCGACAAGGTCCGCGCCAACATCAGCGCCCTTGGTGAAGATACCGCCGCCAAGACGCGCAAAGATTGAAATCAAGCTGCCGCCGAAACCGAGAGCAACTAGAGAAATAACATCCTGTGTGTAATTGTAGTATCCGGCCACAGAAGTAAGGGCCAGACCGGCAACGATCATACCGGTAACCGATCCGCCCCTGAATGCCATTGAAAGACCTGCTGCCATGCCTTTTCTTGCAGCCTCGGCAGTTCTGACATTGGCAAGAACGGAAACCCGCATTCCGATATAACCGGCACAAAAAGAAGCAATGGCGCCGATAGCGAATCCGATTGCGGTAATGCTGCCCATGGTCCAGAAGATAACGATAAAAATCACGATACCGGCTGCTGCCATACTTTTCAGCTGACGATTCAAATATGCAATTGCACCTTCCTGAATTGCACCAGCGATTTCCTGCATTTTCTCATTTCCTGCCGGAGCACTTTTGACGATTCCCGCAAGGATCAGAGAAAAAATAATCCCGACAACTCCGACGAGTGCACACGTCAATGGGATATTTTCCAATATAAAATCCATGTTTCCCTCCATTCAACTGTTAGCTTAAAATCAATTATGTTTATTAAACATCTTCATCCCTTCCTGAATCCCGTCACGAAGTATGGTGACAACTGCGTCCCCAGCCTCTGATATCACTCTTCCCAACTTTTCGTTCTCTTCAGAAGAAAACTTTCCGAGCACATAATCGGTAACTTCTCTGGGGCCTTCAGGACGGCCGATGCCGATACGGATTCTGGCAAAATCACCATTTCCAAAAGCACCGGTCATTGATCTAATACCATTGTGTCCGCCATGTCCTCCTTTCATTTTTATTTTTAATCTTTCAAAGGCAAGGTCGATGTCATCGTGTATGACCACAATCTCCTCGCCTGATATCCCAAAATATTCTGCAAGTCTTCGTATTGGAGGGCCGCTGCGGTTCATAAAAGCCATTGGTTTGGCAAGAAATATCGTTGAACCTTCTATCTTCCCCTGGCCGAACAGTACGTCAGACTTTTTTTTTTCAACAGGTATTGAATATTTTTCCGCAAGAGCGTCAATCACCATGAAACCAATATTATGGCGGGTCGCTGAATACAATTTACCAGAATTTCCGAGCCCGACAACCAGCCTGAATTGTTTCCGATTCATATGTGTCTATGCCCTGAAGTTATAAACAATCCGAAAGCTTATAACTGGCAACTTAACGGGCCGCCTCTCGCAGAATATTGGCTTTATAATCCAATTCAACAGATCATTTCTTTTCTTCATCGGCGGACTCATCTTCAGAGGATTCTTCCTCAGCACCCTCTTCTTCAAGCCCTTCTTCCTCTTCCTCTTCTTCTTCGACAACTTCCTCCTTCTTGGGAGCCAGCACGGTGATAACCGTAAAATTAACGTCTGCCTGAATTTCAATATCATCCTGCAAAGAAATATCTTCCACATGAACGGAATCGCCAACATTGAGATCGGTAATATCGATCTCAATGGATTCAGGAATCTCAAGCGGAAGGCACAGAACCTCCAGTTTACGTCTGACGATCTGCAGAAGCCCTCCCAGTTCAACGCCTATTGATTTCCCTTTTACAATTATCGGCACACGAACCCTGATCTTTCTATTCATGTCGACTTTATAAAAATCAATATGTAAGATTTCCTCTGTAACCGGCTTTGTCTGCAATTCCTTAATCATAGCTGCCTGCTGCTCTCCATCACCGGTATCAATCTTTATGAGCTGCTGACTCGATTGGGCATTTTTCAGAAGTGTTATAAATTCATGTTCATTGATGGAAAAGTATACCGGTTGTGTATCCGGACCATAAAGCACGGCCGGGATTTTACCTTCCCGCCGTAGAGAACGTGACTCCCCTTTCCCTGTGCTTTGTCTTTTTTCTGCTTTTAGTTCAAGTATTTCCAAAGTTATCCTCCTTACAAGGCTGAATATTTCATTTTATACAAAAAGTGATGTGACAGAGTCCCCAAGGTGACTCCTTATAATTGCCTCTCCAACAAGTTTTGCAATCGATAGCGTCTTAATCTTGTCACAGGCCAGTGCCTCACTGCTTAATGGAATCGTGTCTGTCACCACGAGGCTTTTCAATTCGGAATTGATGATCCTGCCGACAGCAGGACCGGAAAGCACTGGATGAGAGCAGCAAGCGTGAACTTCCAATGCACCTTCTGCCTTGATTGCACCGGCAGCCTCGGTAAGAGTGCCGGCAGTATCTACCATATCATCAAGAATAATGGCTATTTTATCCTTTACATCACCTATCACCGCCATAGCCTTTGCCTGATTAGGAACATCCCTTCGCTTATCCACAATGACCAGGCCCGCGTTTATCCTCTTCGCAAAGGCTCTCGCTCTTTCAGCTCCTCCGGCATCAGGTGAAACAATAACCGCTTTTTCACCAAAACTTTTCTTTATATATTCCAGAATAACCGGAGCGGCAAACAGGTTGTCGACCGGCATATTAAAAAAGCCCTGTATCTGACTGGCATGAAGGTCCATTGTAATAATCCGATGAGCGCCTGCAACTTCCAGAAGATCCGCCACCATCTTTGCACTGATTGGAACCCTCGGTGCGACCTTTTTATCTTGTCTCGCATACCCAAAATACGGCAGCACAGCTGTTATTCTTTGAGCTGAGGAACGTTTCAGAGCATCCAGCATAAGAAGAAGTTCAACAAGACTGTGATTTACAGGGCGACAGGTCGACTGGACAACAAAAACATCCTTACCACGAACATTTTCATCAATTTCAATCTGTATCTCGCCATCACTAAAGGTTTTAACCTTGGCACCGCCTAAGGGCATATCAAGGTATTCACATATCCTTTTTGTCAGAATCGGATTTGAATTTCCCGTAAAAATAAAAAGCCCGTTTGTCGAATTATCCATCTCTTCTCCAAGTTTATATCGTTTCAGACTTGCCATTTACGGATCTGGCTGGGGCGGGAGGATTCGAACCTCCGAATGCAGGAATCAAAATCCTGTGTCTTTACCACTTGACGACGCCCCATAATACCTTTTGCCAGGCTGACAGCCTGAAAACCGGAGCAGCCGACCTGTCAGCGATATCCAAAACAAACTGGCGTTTATTTTGCGCCAATTTGAAACAAGTACAATTTTTTTGTCAAACGATCAGCTCCGCCAAAAATTTATTTTTCTCACTGAACTGTCCGAGCCCCCCATATGCTTTTTTAGCCTGATCCGCATCAGAAAAAAGGCCGAACACAGTCGGCCCGCTGCCGGACATCAGCGCCCCTTCGGCACCTGCCTGAATCAGTTGCGCTTTAGCCCTCTCAATGTCAGGGAACATTTTTGCCGTAACGGTTTCAAGGTCGTTACATAAAATTTCAGGGATATCAACTGATATACCGTTAAAAAGAGTCTTTGTAATTTTTTTTTCACATTTTGTCAATCCTAAATTAAGGTTTTTATAAACCTTTGCTGTTGAAACACTGAACCCGGGATTGACCAATAAGACATGAAAAGGCTTCAACTGATCAACTATTTGAAGCTTCTCTCCGACCCCCTCCGCAACAGCTGGTCTGCCACTGATAAAAAAGGGGACATCTGCACCGATCTCAAGGCTTATATCCCTGAGTTTATCATCTGAAAATTTTAAACCGAAATATTTATTAAGAACTTTCAGCACTGTTGCAGCGTTGCTGCTCCCGCCACCTAAGCCCGCGCCAACCGGTATCTTTTTTCAATAGTGATTTTTATGCCGCAGATTCTGTCCATGTTTCTTAAAAAAATATCTGCGGCTCTCCACACCAGATTGGAATTGTTCTCGGGCACTTCAGGATGAGAGCAACACACACGGATATTCGATTCGTCAAATTCAAACAAAAGATTATCAAAAAGCGTAATTCCACACATGAGGGTATGGAGATTGTGGTATCCATCGGGTCTTTTGCCTGTCACCTTTAAAAAAAGATTTATTTTTGCAGGGGATAAAGCCCTAACATGAGGTTTATTTATCTGCATTTTTGAAAATACGTATTTTATTCTGCAACGCTTTCCGGGGCTGTAACTATTTCGTAATTCTGAAAACCAGAAATCCCACATTTTTCCGCTTTATAAATATCTGAATCAATTCTCCGCTTTTCATTTCCTCAAGAATTTTTTTAAAGCCTTTCAAATTTTTTACGGGATTGTGATTGATCTCCTTTATAACATCACCATGTAAAATTCCCGCTTCTTCACCTTTACTGTCAGGCTCCGCATCTACGACAATCACACCCGTTGTTTCAGTCAAATTATATTCTTTAGCGATATCATCCGTAAGTTCAGTGAGTTCTAATCCAAGATCTTCTTCTCTCTGCTCTGAAGGCAGACCGGACTGAATTTTCTCATCCTCCATCCTTCCAATCTCGACCTTGATTATTTTATTCTCTCCATCGCGAAGCAGCTTCATTTCAATTGTCTTACCAACTGCAGTATCCGCAACCAAACCAGACAATGCGCGACTGGTTTCCAATTTCTTGCCGTTCACCTCCAGAATTATGTCTTTTGCAGCAATGCCTGCATTATCTGCAGGGCCTCCTGGAACGACCTCGACGACAAAAACGCCTCTCCCATCCTGGATATTATAATACTCAGCAAGATCCTTGCTTAAATTCTGAATCGATACACCTAAAAAGCCGCGTATCACCGACCCATGATCTTTAAGCTGAGCTATGATACCCCTTGCGAGATTAATCGGAATGGCAAAGCCGATTCCCTGGCCACTTGCTATAATAGCCGTGTTAATCCCGATCACCTCACCATCCATATTCAGTAGAGGGCCGCCGCTATTGCCCGGGTTAATAGATGCGTCAGTCTGGATAAAATCGTCATACGGACCGGAGCCGATTACACGCCCTTTTGCGCTTACAATACCGGCTGTTACAGTCTGCTCAAGACCGAATGGACTTCCAATGGCGACAACCCATTGACCGACCATGAGACTTTCAGAATCTCCAAACTTCACAGAAGGCAAATTCTGTTTCTGATCAACCTTTATAAGGGCAATGTCCGTCTTTGAATCAAGACCGACCACCTTGGCTTCAAATTCCTTACCATCTTTTAGTATTACTTTAATTTTATCAGCATTTTCAATAACATGACTGTTTGTGACGATATGTCCATCCTGATCAATTATAAAACCTGAGCCAAGGCTCCTCTGCTTGTGCTCCCGCTTAGGGTCATCTCCAAAAAATCTCTCAAAAAAATCATTAAAAGGATCATCATGGCCGAATGGACGTCTGGGGAAATGGCGGAATACCCGACCGCCGCCTTTTGTAATCTTTTCGGTTCTGATATTAACCACTGCCGGGCTGACGGATTCCGCAAGATGGCTGAAACTTCCCGGCAGGATGACGTTATCTTCCGGCGCCTCCCTTGCCCCTGCTTCACTAAAATGCAGGAGAACTGACATGATAAACAGAAAACACAAATGACGCTTTGCGATTGTCTCAAACATCATCCTTTCTCCTTGACATACATGAGTCTGAGATCATGCAGCACATTTCTGAGAAGTTTTTCTTCATCATCTGTGAGATTGCCTCGAGTTTTTTCATCGAGCATCCCTATAATATCGATGGTTTGTTTTGCCAGTAAAAAATTCTTCTCATTTTTGCCGGTGGTTGGATCCGGTACCAGGCCGAGATGGAAAAGAGCCGATGAATTAAGAGAAAAAATAAAAGTTGAAAATTTGATCTCCGGAAGCTGCTGGTTCTGATCTGATTTTCTCTCTGAGGGTGATTTTTCTGATTCTCCATTGCTTTCCGAACCAGTCGAATCTTCTGCGCTCTTTTCCTTGTCTTCATTAGTTTTATTCTCTTCGGAAAAAATTCTTTTGTCCTTGACAACAAAATCTTTTTTTTCTTCCGTCATGACTCATCTCCCGATTTTATATTGTTTGGCGGTTGGAAAAATACCTGCCAAAAAAATCATTCGGACAACCAACGCCCGGATAACCTCCATTTTAAAGTTCCAACGGAATAACTGATTTAACCATGGGCAGAGCCTCGAGTTTTTTTAAAACCGGCTCGGGTATTGAGATGTCGGTTCTTAAGAAGATAATATTTCGCTCACCATCCTCTTCCTGACCGACCTGCATGATTTCGACATTCAGTTCATTTTCACCCAGAACCGTACCAATACTGCCAATTGCTCCCGGCTTATCTACGTTGTGAATGAGGGCAAGATGTCCTTTTGGAATCATTTCCAAACGGAAACTGTTTATCTTGACAATTCTGGGATCATTTTTCCCGAAGATGGTTCCCGAAACGATATTTGTCATCTCTGTTGTAATCAACTTCACAGATATCAGACTTGAATAATCAAGAGATTCACCAATAGTGGTTTCCGTGACCTTTATCCCCATATTTTTTGCAATTATCGGAGCATTAACCGAATTAACTTCATCCTTTACCATCATCGTCAGCAGTCCGTTCAAAAGAGCTGTTGTAACCGGAGAAAGATCTAAATCCTGAAAATCTCCAATATACTCTATGACAACTTCCTTTACCGGTCCACATATCAGCTGGCTCTGCAGGCAGCCTATCCGGTCGGCAAGTGACAAATAGGGTCCGAGTTTTTTTAAAAGCTCGCCGGTTATGGACGGAGCATTGACTGCATTTATGACTGTATCATGTTTAAGATAAGCGATGATCTGCTCCGCCACGGCAACAGCCACATTGGTCTGGGCCTCCTTGGTGGATGCCCCCAGATGAGGTGTTCCGATCACAGAGTCAAGCTTAAAAAGCGGAGAGTCATCGGGAGGCTCTGTTTCAAAAACATCCAGTGCCGCACCTGCGACTTTTCCGGATGTAATCGCTTCATAAAGATCTGCCTCATCAACTATACCACCCCGTGCACAGTTGATAATCATTACACCATCCTTCATTTGTTTAAAGGCGCTTTTGTTCAGAAGCCCGATTGTACTTTTCATTTTAGGCACATGGATCGTTATATAGTCGGCTATTGCATAAAGTTCCTCAAGGCTGACATATTCATGACCCGCTTTTTCAATCCTTTCAGCAGTAACATTCGGATCATATACTGCAACACGCATTTTAAGGCCTCTTGCACGATCGGCAACAATTGCTCCGATATTGCCGAAGCCAACAACACCCAGCACTTTATTATAAATCTCTCTCCCCTGCAGTTTTTTCTTATCCCAGCGGTTCTCCTTCAATGACGCTGTCCCCTGCGGGATATTACGGGTAAGGGCCATCATCATTGAAATTGCATGTTCAGCAGTTGTAACAACATTACCACCGGGCGTATTCATTACAACCACACCCTGCTTTGTAGCCTCAGGTATATCAACATTATCAAGACCAATACCGGCACGGCCGACGACCTTTAAGTTTTTTGCTTCGCCAAGCAGCTCTGCTGTTACTTTGGTTGCACTTCTTATCGCAAGGGCATCATATTCACCTATAATTGCTTTCAGCTCTTCGGGTGAAAGCCCTGTTTTAACATCAACCTCAATATTCTCTTCATCTTCGAACATTTTAATACCAACTTCGCCAAGATTATCACTCACTAAAACTTTCATGCATTCCCTCCAGGACTGTAATTTCAACTAACAGGTATTTATTTGCTCCATTTAAACGAAAACAAACGGATAAAACTTTTTTTAACCAAGGAATAAAAAAACTATTTACATAAACAACAATTGATTGTCCAACATTATTTTATCGGTAACAGGACGGTAAAGGACGTTCCTTTTCCTGTTTCACTTTCCACATCTATATAGCCTCCCAGCGAATCAACAATACCTTTTACGATGGGCAATCCAAGGCCTGTACCGGTTATGAATCTTGTTTTTTCATTTTTGACCCGATAAAATTTCTCAAATATCTTTCCCATATATTTTGCATCAATACCATAACCGTTGTCCTTCACGACAACTCTCAAATTTGCCCCGGCCTTGTCAGCAATAACTTTAATTTCACCGCCTTCCTGTGTGTAGTTTGTTGCATTTGTTATCAGATTTCCGTATACACTTTCAAGAGCCATTGGATCAGCATAAATCGTAGGAAGGGGCTCGCCGCTTATTTCAAGTTCAAGTGTCTGCTTTTTTGCGGTTGCTCTCGCACCAAGAAAGTCAACTATGCTTTTCAAAAGTTCTCCCACCTGAACCGGTTTTGATTCCTTTGATACAATCCCCGCTTCTATTCGAGACAGGTCGAGCAAATCACCTATTGAAGAGATAAGCCCCTTTGTTTTTTCCTTTGCACGGGAAATGATATGCTGTTCATTCTCTGATGCCCCTTCGGCCATATCGTTCAAAACCATTGCGAGTTGTTCGTGGATCGTAGAAAGAGGCGAACGCAGCTCATGGGAGACTTTCGCAACAAACTCGGATCTCAACTGATCCAGCGCCTTCATTGCGGAAACATCCATGATATTTGTCACGGCCCCCAGGCATTCCCTTTTCTCCCCCAGAACAGGTCTTGCTCTTGCCAATAGGAACTTTCCGCCGGCAAGATTCAGCTCATAATTTGGAATATCATCAAAATCCACGTATTTCCCGCGTGAAATATCGATAATAAGCTTACAGAGATTTTCATCATCTATATACGATGCAAGCTCTCCTCCCGGCTCCATATCCCTTGCAATCCCAAGATGCTGACGGAAAGCCGGATTTAAAAGAACTACCTTTCCATTTGTATCGGTTACCAGCACACCATTCGGCAACGACTCGATAATCGTATAAACCCGGCTTTGCGATGTATGCAGATCTGCAAGGGTACGCCTCCGTTCTTTTTCAAGTTTTTCGGTTTCCTGCTGCAGCTGCATTTTCTCACGAGCACGGTTTACAACAATCCGCAGTTGATCCGGCTCATAAGGTTTTGGAATGAAATCATAAGCCCCTCGTTTCATGGCTTCAATCGCTGTTTCAACAGTGGCAAAACCGGTGATTACAATCACAAGAATGCCTCTTTCCATCTCCTTGATACGTTTCAGAACCTCCATTCCGTCCATGCCGGGCATTTTCATATCCAAAAGGACGATTGAAACAGGTTCTTTTTCCAGAATTTTTAATCCCTCATCCCCTCGTGAAGCTTTGAACACCTGAAAATTCATTCGGATAAGTATCCGTTCCGCACCATCTCTCAATACCTGTTCATCGTCGATAACGAGAACTCTTCCGGTGTCAAGTTTATTCTCCACTTTCTTTTCCCCCTTCATTAGCCGTTTTTAGCGAAAGCTCAATTATCAGGGTAGTACCGCTGCCAACCTTGCTTTTAGCAGTTATTTTTCCGCCATGGTCTTCTATAATTCCATAAACCATGCTCAACCCGAGTCCCGTACCCTTTCCCTCCTCCTTGGTTGTAAAGAACGGTTCAAAAATGTGTTTCAGGGTATCTTCAGGTATTCCTGGACCCGTATCAGCTATTTCAACAATAACCCTGTCTCCTGTCGGAGCGAATTTGGTTGTCAGAGTCAATGTTCCTTTCCCATCCATAGCCTGTGCCGCATTCAAAATTATGTTCATAAACACGTGGTTCATCTGTTGTATATCTACCGGAACCTGCGGCAGATTTTCCTTGAAGTTTTTTTCAATTTCTATGTTCTGAAAAAGCGTCTGATTTTCGAGCAAAAACATAGTCCTCAAAAGCGCCTTGTTTAAATCATTCGGTTTTACCATATGGCTGGTCTGTCTTGCGAATTCTAAAAGTTCCTTAACCGTGTCGCTGCACCTCTTAGCCTCCTGCAGAATACGATTCAAGTCCTTCTTCGCATCATCTGCCAGATCGTAATCCTCTAAAAGAAATTTGGTATAAAGAGTAATTCCTCCAAGCGGATTATTCAACTGATGAGCGACACCCGCAGACAGCTTGCCTAAAGAAGACATTTTTTCTGCCTGAAGAAGTTGACTTTGAGTTTTTTCAAGTTCGGATTTAATGCGAAGATCTTCACGCATATCATGAAAAAAGCCAATTGAAGCCACCTCCTTATCACCCTTATAAACAATGGCTGCATTCAATCTGATCGGGATGATTTCTCTATCTTTTTTGATCACATCCACTTGATATGATTTAAG
This sequence comes from Desulfobacterales bacterium, assembly GCA_030145525.1. GTDB lineage: Bacteria > Desulfobacterota > Desulfobacteria > Desulfobacterales > SURF-7 > JAQYVL01. The sequence continues at coordinate 18,812 of JAQYVL010000037.1, read as the reverse complement.
CTTACCTTTACCTCCGAAATCATCACTTCTTAACTTTTGCATGATCTCCCGGGCTGCATCTCCCGGATAAAAATCACGAATATCCAGATTGCCAAGCGCTTCCTCAACACTGTAACCGCTGACTTCCACCGCCGCATCATTGAAAATCAAAATCCTCCCTGTTTTATCCGCTGCAATAACACCATCCACGGAACTCAAAATAAGATTTTTAAAAAATGCATTGGCGTGTCTTAATTGTTCCTCTATCTCTTCCCGAGAAGGTCGATCAAACTCCAATACGGCGACGGCGTCAATTTTTTCTCCTGAAAATATAGGATACGAATAACGGCACGTGGTCCATTTATCGGAAGAGTCCTCATTATTTTTTTTCCGTAAAACAGGTTCCAACCCCTGAATTACATTCAGGGCAGGGCAATTGTCACCGGGCGACTCCCAATCACACAAAAGGTTGTAGCACTTCTTGCCGATCATATCGGGCCCATACTTTTCCGTGGTGTATCTGTTGGTTGCAAGGATTTCAAAATCAGGTGAAATAATAAAAAATATTCTTTTTGAAGCATCGATTGCTTTTAACAGATATTCTTTTTCTAATTCTGAACGCATTTTCCCTCTTATAGATCCTTTTCCAATGCCTTTCGGAACTCTTCAACCTCCACATCAATTCTTGTCCAGAGCGAAAAGCTTCTTCTTGCCTGATGAGCCAGCACGGAAAGTCCATCCAAAAATCTGATTCCTTTTTCCCGGGCTTTACTCTCCCAAAAATTTACTTCCCGGCCATAATTGACATCCATTAAAACTTCACAGTCTCTGATATCAAGCCGATCAACAAGTTCCGCCAGCTCCGGCGACTCATCAGGGCTTGAAACAGAGGTCGCATTCACTACAATATTTGCAGACACAGGAGCATCGTTAAATGTTTGAAGCGGTTTTGGTATGCCGCCAATTTTATTTACAATTCCGGAGATACTGTTTTCATCCCTGCCGGCAACCAGAATCGGCTCCGCCCGAAGCCAGTTAAGGATAAAAACAACTGCTTTTGCAATCCCCCCTGTTCCGAAAACAACTGCAGTCTTGCCTGCGACATCAAATCCAACCTCTTCCAGAGTATCCATAAAACCAATTGCGTTTGTATTATAACCTTTAAGCGTTTCTCCATTTCTTACGACCGTATTAACCGCCCCTATAATATTGGCCCCTTCGGAAAGAATATCCAAATGCGGTATGACTGTCTCCTTATAAGGCACTGTTATATTTGCGCCATCAATGTTGAGAATCCTGAGACTCTGCATTGCAGGACCGATTTGCCCCTTATCAACCTTGAAAGGAACATACACGCCTCTTATCCCGACTCTCTTCAATACCGCAGAAAAAATAACCGGAGATTTTGACCGAAAAGAACGTTCGTCTCCTAAGATACAAAAAGTCTTCATGCCTGTACCCGTTTGGCTTGGGGGGGATGTGGGGAAAAAATTACTCCGGATTATACAAAATGCCGATTCATCTTAAAGGTATTTAAAAAGAGGGCCTGCAATCTCGAAACAGATTTAATCCCCATTAACGCCCGGAATCAATTCCGGGAAGATGTAAAAGAGGTCAACTGCCGCTTAAACCTCAACGGCTCTTCCCGGGAAATTTACTCAATTTGGTGTAAAAAAAAATGAAGTGAAAATCCGGTATTATACCTTATTCAAGAAGACTTTTTACACTTTCTAGAATGTCTTCTGCGGAAGCTGGTTTTGGAAGATAATCATCAGCCTCCATGCTCATCCCGCTATGATGAGAATATCTTGTGGAACTGACATGGTCTGCAACAGCTGTAAGCATGATAATGGGAATATCCATGTACTTTTCATCTTTTTTCAATTCCGAACATACCTCAAATCCGTCCTTTTCAGGCATCATGACATCGAGTACAATCGCGTCCGGCGGATTTGCCTTAACCTTTTCGAGGGCTTCTACACCGTCATAGGCCACTTCTACGTTGAAGCCTTCCTTTTTGAGATTTGCCTGTACAATTGAAGCAAAATCAGGCTCATCATCAACAACAAGAATCGTCTTTTTATCGCTCATGCCTCCCCCCTTAAATACTATAACTATCTATATTTATTAATTAAAAAATTTCACGCCCGAGCGTTGTGGCAATCATTCGATCCCGCCTTCCAAATCGACACACACCTGTTCAATTTATATCTGCTGACTTCGCGGATGTCAAGCGTTCCCCTCTTTCCTAAAGAGCGGACATTCAATTCTGATATACATCTATAAATAAAAAATTTTATTCAAATTCAAAAAGGCGAGAATTTAACCGCAGTATTACTATGGAGTATTTTAAGGATTATAATCTAAGCCTGAAGTAGAAACTGGGTAAACAGCCATTTTTAGGTATACACGAATCTATACTTCGGGTCTGGGGTAGAGCCCTGTCCTTTCTATTATTCCCGGGACTTTCTCTTCCCATTCAATGGCCATCACATGAAATCCATGAACTCCCTCAACTTCTTTAAGACGCTGGATCGATTCCACACAGATGTTGATTCCTTCTTCCGCCTGTTTTTCCTTTGGCGTGTCCGCCATCCTCTTGACCACATCATCAGGGACATCCATACCAGGCACTCTGTTTTTCATATATCGTGCCATACCGGCTGATTTAAACGGGGTAACGCCCGCGAGGATATGGACTTTCTCGTGCAAACCCCGCTCTCTGACTCCTTCCATCCATTTCTCAAACTTATCCAGATTATAAATACATTGAGTCTGAATAAATTCAGCACCGGCAGCGACCTTTTTTGCAAGGCGGGGTACCCGAATTTCGAATGGATCTGCAAAAGGGTTGGCCGCAGCACCGACAAACATTTTTGGAGGACGTTTAATCTCATCTCCACCCAGAAATTTCCCTTCATCCCGCATTTTCCTCACCAGTTGAAGGAGCTGCATTGAGTCAAGGTCATGAACGTTCTGCCCTGCTGCACAGTCACCAAAGCTCTGGTGGTCACCTGAAAGGCATAGCATGTTATTAATATCAAAGGAAGCCGCGCCAAGAATATCGCTTTGCAAAGCAATTCTGTTTCGATCTCTGGTCACCATTTGAAGAACCGGCTCCAGGCCCATAAGTTTCAGCCGGATACACGCTGCCAGGCTGCACATCCGAGTAACAGAGGTCTGATTATCCGTTATGTTAATCGCATCGACATAATCCTTTATCAGATTTGCTTTTTCAATAATCGCTTCAGGATCAGTGCCTCGGGGCGGCCCACATTCAGATGTTACGGCAAGATTGCCTGAGGCAAGAATTCTTTCCAGTTTGCTTGATGTTTTTTCGCTCATTCCTGAACATCCTCCCTGACAACTTTTCTGGGTCCCCCGGCCCTATCAGAGGACCAGTCCTTTATATCCGCCAGTTTTTCATAATCATCCAGCCTGTCCATCGCTTTTAACCGATCTATGATCAACTGCCAGGCGCAATCAAGCTCTTTACTGAGTTCACATTTACCATTGGTTGACCCTCCGCACGGACCATTTAAAACACGCTTGGCACAACGGGATATAGGACAGATTCCGCCGGTGCTTGCGAGAATACACTGCCCGCAGGCCTGACACCTCTCGGTCCACAGCCCCCTCTTCTCCGTAGCACCTAAAAAGCATGTATTAACACCTGGATACACTGGTGTTGACAAATATTTATCAGCCATGAACTGCACGCCCACACCACAGGCAAGGGAAAGTACGGCATCATATTGATCGATCCTGTCGCGAATTTCTTCAAGATACTCGTGATCGCACTGCCGCTCCAGGGTAATTTCATCAATAAGTATCTCTTTTCCCTTATTCAAAAAATACATTCGAAGAGCTGAGGCGAGCACACCGACTTCCTTCTTCCCACCGGCCTCGCAAACCGTAACACATTCATTACATCCCAAAAGAAGAATTTTATTGTAATCCTTTATCTTTTCAATAATTTCATCAATCGGTTTTCTTTCGGCAACAATCATAAAGACACCTTCACAGATAATATGGTTTCTTGTTCATGGGTTAAAGCTCAAAAAAGTGACCCGGACAAAAGACTCGGAATCAGCCGGAGACAGCCTCATTTTGCCCGCGTAAACTTTTTTTTGCCTCCTTAATCGGATTGGGTCCAAGTTCAAGAATCTTCTCTGACATCTCTTTGGCATATTCTACGAAAAGCGGCGCTTCACTCGAAGAAAGGTTGTACATCTTTACCCGTTCCCCACCGATTCCGATATCTTCCAGCAGTTTTTGAGCCTGTTCCACCCGTTTTCGGGCTCTAAAATTGCCTTTATTAAAATGGCAGTCTCCTTCCATACATCCGACCACATAAACTCCATCCGCTCCTTTTTCAAAGGATCTGAGAATATGGATAACATCTACCTTGCCGGTACATGGAACTCGAATAATTTTAATACTTGTAGGATAGCTAAGCCTCATCGAACCTGCCAGGTCCGCTGCCGTATACCCTCAGAAATTGCAGCAAAACGAGACGATAATCGGTTCAAAATCCTGCTTCATAACACCCCTTCCAGCAAAGCCTCTACCTTGCTAAGTAACTGATCATCCTCGTACCAGTGAAGCTCAATCGCTTTAGCCGGACATTCCGCTGCACAAACACCACACCCGTGACAAAGGGCTTCATCGATCTCACTGACACCCTCCTCATTTATTTTTGGTACGCCATAAGGACAGGAGCGTACACAAATAAGGCAGGAAGCACACTTTTCTCCCTCTACTTCCGCAACAACAGCCGACAGGGTCAAACTGGACTGTGAAAGGAAGGTAACCGCTCTTGATGCCGCAGCCTGTGCCTGGGCGATTGACTCGGTAATAAGTTTGGGGCTATGGGCCGTGCCGCAAATAAATATTCCTTCCGTAGCCATTTCTACAGGCCTGAGCTTTACATGTGCTTCCATAAAAAAGCCTTCCGCATTTCGCGCAAGCTTTACGATCGAAGCGAGTTCTTCCGTATCCTCCGCTATCATACCGGCGCTTAAGGCCAGAATATCAGCGCTCGCCTTTAGATCACAACCAAGAACATGATCCCTGAAAGTAACAAAAAGCTCTCCATCCTCAACTTTAACCTCAGGCGGATTATCCGCCTCATACCGTGAAAAAATAACCCCGAGCTTTCTGGCCTCGGTATAATAATCTTCAAGAAGACCATATGATCTAATATCTCGATAAAGAATAAATACTTCGGTATCAGGGCGAAGCTTCTTGATGTGCAGTGCATTTTTTATGGCGGCCTGGCAGCAAATCCTTGAACAGTTGGGATTTTCATCATTTCTTGATCCCACGCACTGGATCATGATTACCCTGTCAAGGCCCTCTGCCCCTTTTTCATCAAGTTGTTGTGAAAGCTCGACCTGGGTTACAACCCTTTCATCTTCTCCATAAAGAAACTCCTTGGGCTGATATTCATTTGCACCTGTTGCAAGAATGACCACACCGTGTTCAATCTTTCTTTCATACATACCGGGCCCCACCAGTATTTCGGTGTTGAAATTCCCCTTAAAGCCCGAAAACCCCACAACAAGTGAGTTCGTCAAAGATTGAATCCTGGGATGTGAAGTAGTCTTTCGAATGAGCTCTTCAAGGTAAATGCTTATATTTTCACCCTCAATTGTCTCCGTGAGGTGTTTAGCCATGCCTCCCAGTTCCGCCTCTTTATCTATCAGAACCACTTCAAATCCTTGATCCGCCAGATTTAACGCGGCATTCATACCGGAAACGCCACCTCCGATTACCAGTGCCCTTTCTATAACGGAAATCTTTTTTTCATGTAACGGTGTGAGGGTCGCCGCTCTGGCAGCCGCCATCCTCACCAGATCTTTTGCCTTTTGCGTTGCCGTATCAGGCTCATCAGAATGCGGCCATGAATTCTGATTGCGAATATTTGCCATTTCAAAAAGGTATTTGTTCAAACCGCAAGCCTCGAGAGTGTCCATGAATATTCCTTCATGAGTTTTCGGAGTGCATGCGGCAACGACTACTCTGTTAAGTCTATTTTCCTTGATTATTTCCTTCATCTGGTCTTGTGAATCCTGGGAACAGGTAAACAGATTTTGAGTACTGAACACCACTCCCGGAATACTTTTTGCGTATTCTTCCACAGCTTTGACATCAACAACTCCGGCTATGTTTATGCCGCAGTTACATACAAATACACCAATCCTTGGCTCCTCACCGCTGACATCCATCTCCTCGGGAATTTCAACAGATTTTGTGCAGGTACCGCGTGCGTCTGCAAGACAAATTCCGGCAGCGGCAGCGGCAGCACTTGCCTCGGTAACCGAACTCGGAATATCCTTTGGCCCCTGTAAAGCACCACATGCATATATCCCGGGTCTCGTGGTCACAACAGGAGTGAAGGGTTGTGTATCGGCAAAACTGTATTTATCAAGATCAATTTCAAGCTTTTTCGCCAGTTGAATCGTTGATTCTTCTATTTGAAGACCCACGGAAAGCACAACCATATCAAATATTTCTTCACAGATTGCGCCTGAGTCGTCCACATACCGAATGTTAAGATCACCGGTTTCCCTGATTTCACCGATGGTATGGATTCTGGCTTTTACGAACCGGACGCCTTCCTTGTCCTTTGCACGATTATAATACTTTTCATAATCTTTACCAAATGTTCGGATGTCCATATTGAAGACAACACAGTCCAGATCTTCTTTCGAATGCTCTTTGGCTATCATTGCATCCTTAACGGCATACATGCAGCAAACTGAAGAGCAATATCCATTGCCGCACTTATTGTTATCCCTTGATCCGACGCACTGAAGCCAGGCAATTTTTTTGGGTTCCTTATTGTCAGATGGTCTAACGAGATGCCCCATTGTAGGGCCTGAAGCGCTTAAAATTCTTTCAAACTCAAGGCTGGTAAGGACATTTGGATTTGTCTTGTAATGATAAAATTCATCCAAAGCGGAAGGATCATAAGGCCTGCTTCCTGCGGAAAGGATTACCGAGCCTACTTCTATTTCTTTCATTTCAGTTTTCTGACTGTGATCAATTGCACCTGCCAGACAAACATCAACGCACTGCAAGCACTCGGAGCAGTAGCCGCAATTAAGGCATCTTGCCGCTTCCTTTTGCCCGGCATCATCATCAAAGCCCAGTTCCACTTCCTTAAAATTACCTTTACGATCTTCTACCGGCAGTTCCGGTAATTTTTCTCTTGCCTGCTTAACCTGATCCTCGGGAATCGGACGATAAACAGGGCTTTCATTTACAACAGGCTCGCGACCCTCTTCCATATCAAGCCCATCTATGAATCTTGCGATAGATTCCGCCGCCTCACGACCTGCGGCGATTGCGCCTATGGCTACCCATGGGCCGGTCTGCAGGTCTCCACCGGCAAAAACACCTTCTCGCTCAGTGGCATAGGTTACCGCATTCACTTCTGTCGTTCCCCAACGTGAAAAAGTGAGACCGGTCACATCCTCTATCACAGACAAATCCGGCCTTTGGCCGATTGCAGGAATAATCTGATCAATCTCTATATCATATTCACTTCCGGGAACAGGAACAGGCCTCTTGCGGCCGGATGAATCCGGTTCACTCAACTCCATCCGGATACATCGAAGGCCTCTGACTCTGCCTTCTTGAACAAGAACTTCCTGGGGGGCCGACAGATAAGTTATTCCGACACCTTCTTCCTCAGCGGCATGGATTTCTTCTTCCCATGCAGGCATTTCTGCTCTCGTTCGGCGATAAATTATCGTAACTTCTTCTGCACCAAGCCTTATTGCAGATCGGGAAACATCAATCGCCACATTTCCGCCGCCTATTATCGCAACTTTTTTCCCAACCTCTGCCTTTCCGGTCAGGTTTACCTCTTTTAAAAAATCAACTCCCTGGCGGATGCCTTCCGCTTTTTCCCCCGGTATGCCAAGCTCAATACCTTTATGAGCCCCCATTGCCAGATATACCGCTTTGTATCCATCCCCCAAAAGGTCATCAATCGCCAACTCAGGACCGAGGGGAGTATTCGTCTTTATCTCAACACCGAGGTTTGTTATGACCTCTATCTCCCTGTCAAGAACTTCGGGGGGAAGTCGATGATCCGGGATCCCCACTCTCAGCATCCCGCCGGGCTTTGGCAAAGATTCAAAAATTGTCGATTGGATCCCTTTACGTGCAAGATGATAGGCAGCAGAAAGGCCTGCCGGACCGGAACCGATAATCGCAACTTTGCCCTCCTTTTCAGGCTGACAATCAATTTTGACATCCCTTGGATCAAACCGGTCGGCAGCAAGTCGTTTCAATTTACAGATTGCGACCGGCTCCTCCACCTCGCATCGGCGGCAGGCATCTTCACAGCCATGCGGACAGATGCGTCCGAGAACTCCCGGAAGAGGAAGGTCTTCCATAATAATTTGCAGCGCCTCTTCATATTTTTCCTGCTTCACCATTTGAACGTAGCCCTGAACATTAAGTCCGGCAGGGCACGCCAAACGGCATGGCGCATTATCCGTTTTATCTATTGCAAAAGCACCGGGGATTGCCTGGGCATATTTTTTAAAAGCAGCTCTTTTGGTTGAAAGTCCTTCATCATATTCATTTGGGAGTTCAACAGGGCATACTTTATCACACTCTCCACAGCTTGTGCATTTGGACAGATCAATAAAGCGCGGTTCCTGTCTCACACGGACCTTGAAATTACCGGGTCCGCCCTCAAGACTTTCAAGCTCGCTGTTTGTCAATAGTTCAATATTTATGTGCCGGCCGACCTCGACCAGTTTGGGTGATATAATTCACATGGCACAGTCGTTGGTTGGGAAGGTCTTATCAAGCTGGGACATCAGCCCTCCAACGGCTGATGATTTTTCGACGAGATAAACATAGTATCCTGAGTTGGCCAGGTCTATAGCGGACTGCATTCCTGCAATACCTCCGCCTAAAACCATAACAGATCCAATGACTTTCTTGGTCATACACCCTCCAAACACCTCTTCTTAAAACTATTTAAGAAGGTCTTTCCGCGTTAAAACACACTGTTCCGTGGTAGTTACACCGTTCTTCCCATCAATATCAAATTTTGTCAACCCCAATTTATCCGCACCAATAGCGCAATTTTTTGGAATGGATATAAACTCAGGAGTTCACAATCCTGGCAAAATTTTACCTTGAAAACGGAATGCCGGCCATGATAGGGTTTCGCAAAATCAAAGCTGCTAACAGGATGACGACGGTAATGTTATAATGCGATTATGGCGTTCAATAAACGGGCATGGTCTATCGATTCCGCTCCTCTTAAATAAACCCGGCAGGCCCTGCAAAAAGGGAGTTAATGTTGCCTAAAAAACATGTTATCATGAACATAGCCCTCATCGGCGGCGGCACATTCTGCAAGGATTTTCTTACAAAGTCAACGTTTGAATATCGCCATGAAATTGATGCAAAAATAATCGCCGTCGCAGATCCCGACCATGATGCGCCGGGAATTTTATTTGCAGAAAAACTCGGGCTCAAAACCGAGACAGATTACCACAGACTGTATTCACCGGATTATGATCTGCAGCTTCTTATTCTGATGACTCCGGAAATGGAAATATTAGAGGATGTACTTGCCACAAAACCGAAGAATATCAGACTCCTGTCATTTCAAACATTTGAAATTCTATGGACTGCAATCAGCCTTGAGGAGCGCAAACTAAGGGAACGCACCAAAGAAATCGAGACCATAATTGACGGGATTCGTGACTTTATCCTTGTATTGACACCTGATATGAAAGTTGTTGAAGTCAATGAAGCCTTTCTCCAAAAAACAGGATACAGCCGTAAAAACGTCATAGGAAAAAAATGCTATCAGATTTATCATAAGATTGATCATCCATGCGACGAGAGCAAGGTTGACTGCCCGCTAAAAGATGTTATCAGAAACAAAAGACAGTGCCGTCAGGTACAAACACGGCGTATGCCGAACGGCGAAAAGCGATATTACGAAGTCAACATCTATCCCATTTGGGAAAAAGATGGAAAAATTTCCAAATTTATCCACATCAGCAAGGATATTTCACAAAGCAAACAGGAAGAAGCCGAAATCACCAGAAGATTGGAGAAGATGGTTGAAGAAAGAACCAAACAGCTTAAGGAAACCCATGCGAAACTCCTTCATCAGGACAAAATGGCATCCCTTGGAAAGCTTTCAGCCTCAGTAGTGCATGAAATCAACAATCCGATTGCAGGAATACTTAACCTGATTATGCTGATGAAACGAATCATAGAAGAGGATGGCTTAAACCTAAAAAAAGATAACCAGTTCGGACAGTATCTGGATCTCATGGAAACTGAAACCAGGCGAACCAGCAGAATAGTCTCCAACCTTCTTGCCTTCTCCCGCCAATCCAGGATGGAACTTAAAAAAATCAATATCAACCAGCTTATCGAAAAGACGCTTTTTCTTAATTCGAATCTTCTAAAAATCGACGGAGCAAGAATCGAAACCAAACTGGATCAGAAACTGCCTGATCTTAAAGGGTCGGAAGACCAGATTCTACAGGTTTTTATGAATATTGTATCAAACGCAGCCGAAGCGATTGAATCTGCAGGTGGAGGTGTTCTCAATATCAAAACAAGTCATTCTTTGAAAAAAAATACAGTTAAAGCCATTTTCAAGGATACCGGAATTGGAATACCTCAAGATAACATTCCAAAAGTGTTTGAACCTTTTTTCACAACCAAGAAGAAGGGTAAAGGAGTGGGGCTTGGTCTTTCGGTGGCATACGGGATCATTGAAGAACATGGAGGCGCCATTAATGTTAAATCCGCGGAGGGTAAAGGTACAAGTTTCTCAATCGAACTTCCGATACATGCAATATCTGCTGCCAAGAAGTAAAATGGAGGTCACTTAATGAGCGGTACAAAAATTCTGATTGTTGATGATGAAGTGATTATGAGGGAATCTCTTGCAGGATGGCTTGAAAGGGACGGGCACCTTGTTGAAAAAGCAGGCAGCGGTGAAGAAGCTCTTGAGAATATCAAAACGGTACGCTTTGATATTCTCCTGGTTGATATCAAAATGGGCGGTATAAGCGGGCTTGAAGTATTAAAGAATGTGAAAGAAAATGATTCTGATGTGGAAGTCGTAATGATCACTGCATACGGGTCTATTCCAACCGCAATCGAAGCCATTAAAAACGGAGCATACGATTATCTGCTGAAACCTTTTGACCCGAGTGAACTGGGCGTTCTCATTAATAAGATCATCAAGCACCAGGCCCAGGCAAGGGAAAACCTCTATCTGAGAGAACAGTATAAGGACAGAACACGCTTTGAAAGTATGATCGGACAATCACCTCCGATGCAGGAAGTTTTCGATCTTATTCAGGACATTGCTCCTGTCGAATCAACGGTTCTGATACTTGGTGAAACCGGAACGGGGAAAGGACTTGCAGCAAAGGCCATCCATACTGCCAGTCCTCTTTCTGAAGGCCCTTTTGTAATTGTTAATTGCGGTTCCATTCCCGAGCATCTCATGGAAAGCGAACTCTTCGGACACCAGAAGGGTGCATTCACCGATGCCAGAGAAACCAAAAAAGGAAGACTGGAATTGGCTCACGGCGGCACTATTTTTCTCGATGAAATCGGTGAAATCAGTATGCGGATGCAGATCGATCTTCTTCGTGTTCTTGAAGATCGTGTTTTCTACCGCGTGGGGGGCACACAACCCATAAGTGCTGACTTCCGCGTTATCGCTGCAACAAATCGAAACCTGGAGGAAGCCATTCGTGAAGGAATTTTCAGAGAGGACCTTTACTACCGCCTGAATGTCATCTCTTTCAAAATGCCCCCGCTGCGCAAGCGCAAAGAGGACATACCTCTTCTTGCCGAGCATTTCATAAGACGCTTCTCTCAGGAAACAAAAAAACAAATCGACACCATCAGTCGTGAAGCAATGGATGAAATAATGATTTATGAATGGCCGGGTAATGTGAGAGAGCTTGAAAATGCAATTGAACGAGCTGTGGTTGTCGGTAAAGGTAGAAGCATTCAACCCGGCGATCTTCCTCTTTTCAGGGCTGAGTACCAAAATCTACCAGGAAGTTCTTCTCTCAGGGAAATAGAAAAACTTCATATAACAACCATTTTGAATGAAAACAAATGGAATATCTCAAAAAGCGCTAAAATCCTCGAAATTGACCGCTCCACACTATACAACAAAATCAAGGCTTACGGTATTAATAAATCAAGTTGAAAACCCTTCCTGAACATACTATTATAATTTCTCCGGTAGGAGATTTCGAAAATTCACTTTTTGAAATCGTAGGCCGTAAAGTAAACGGAATATTCGGCTTTCCCACAGAAGTCATCTCCCTTCTCTCAGATGTTTCATTTGCTTATGATCATAATCGGGATCAATACAATTCAACCCTGATTCTTAAAATGTTATCCAAAAACACTCTCACGAAATCTTTGAAAATACTGGCTGTGACGAAGGTTGATCTTTTCATTCCTATTTTAACATACGTTTATGGGGAGGCTCAGCTCGGAGGCAGAGCAGCCATTATTTCCACACATCGCCTGGAAGAGGCTCTTTCACCGGTTAAACCCGAAGAGTCTTTTCATTCAAGGGTTTGTAAAGAGGCTGTACATGAACTGGGGCATGCTTTTAATCTAAGGCACTGCCAGGATTCTTCCTGCATAATGCATTATTGTCGGGGCATACAGGATGTGGACAAAAAATCTGACCAGCTCTGCCGCTACTGCAGAATACTGCTTTCGGATGAGATAAAAAAAACAAAACCCATATAAAAATAACGGGATTAATTACAGATTATCAAACGAAACTGAAGACCGGGATTGGCAACAAGGGCCGGAATGTCGAACAGGGATTCAATAATGCTTTATTCTTGAAAACAATCCAGTTAATTTTTGCTCTGTTTGTTAAAATTATTGAGCATTTTATTTGACATTTGTCAAAATGAGGACTATAAATTGATGATAACTCAATAGCAGAATAAAGCTTTTTAGTTCAAGATAAAAATATCCTCCCTGTGATTTAAAAACACACTTTATTGACTTAGGTCAAAGCCGTTTTCTTCGGCTCTGATATGATCAGTTAACAAAAAAACACGTCGCCACAAAAATTCACAACCTAATTGTTTTGATTTTAATAATTTAAAAAGGGGGAAGGCATGAAAGATCAAAACCTGTCAAGAAGAAACTTTATTAAAAAAAGTACAATTGCCGTTACCGGTGCAACCTTGCTGCCATCGATATTAAAAACCGATCAGGCAGAGGCCAAATCCAAATCAAAACAAAAAATGTTCTGCTACCAATGCGAACAGACCATGGGAGGCAAAGGCTGCACCAAAATCGGCGTATGCGGAAAAACGCCGGAGGTTGCTGCACTTCAGGATTTATTGATCCACATGTTGAAAGGAATTTCCATAGCGGCAGAGGCGGGTAGAAAAGTGAACATTAATGATCAAAAGACCAACCGCTTTACCTGTATGGCTCTTTTCTCAACACTGACAAACGTGGAATTTGACCCTTATCGTTTTGAAGACCTGCTATCCGAATCCACTGAATTAAGGGACAAGATGATCCAAAAAGTAAAAGCCGCTGGAGGAAAAATTTCTTCAAGCAGTGACTCGTTAACACTCAAACTGAAACCTTCTCTGGAAGGTATGATTGCCCAGGGCAGACAATACGGTTTGATGTCTGATCCGGATGTTGATCCGGATATCAGATCGCTGCAGCATCTTCTCCTGTACGGCATTAAAGGAATGGGAGCATACACGGATCATGCAGCCGAACACGGAGAGGAAGACGATGCCAATTACGAATTCGTACACCGGGGACTGGCAGCACTTACGGATAAAACAAAAGATCTCAATGCATTGCTTGCGTTGGTGCTTGAATGCGGAGAAAAGAATATCCGGGCCATGGAACTGCTCAATATAGGCAATACAAAAGCCTATGGGCATCCGGTGCCGACCGAAGTACCACTGGGAGCTAAAAAAGGCAAAGCTATACTGGTTTCCGGCCATGATCTCATTGACCTTGAAGCTGTCCTGAAAGCCAGTGCGGGCAAAGGAATCTTTGTTTACACGCACGGGGAAATGCTTCCGTGTCACGGCTATCCCAAACTGAAGGAAAAATTCCCCCATTTCTACGGTCATTACGGTACTGCATGGCAGAACCAGAAAAAAGAATTTGATAAATTTCCCGGCGCCATCCTGATGACCTCAAACTGTATTCAAAAACCGAGAAAATCCTATAAAAAAAATATATTCACAACCGGTACGGTGGGATGGCCGGGTGTCGCCCATATTAATAAGAACAACCTGAAACCTCTTATCGACAAGGCGCTGGAACTTGAAGGATATACGGAGGATATAGAGGACATGAAAATCATGGTGGGTTTCGGCCACAAGAGTGTTCTGGGCGTAGCCGATAAAATCATCGCCGGGGTCAAGGATAAATCCATCCGGCATCTCTTCCTGGTTGGAGGCTGTGATGGGGTAAAAAAATCCAGAAACTACTACACTGAATTTGTCGAGAAAACCCCGAATGACACGCTTATTCTCACCCTTGCCTGCGGAAAATTCAAATTCTTTAAACAAAAGCTGGGTGATATCAACGGAATTCCAAGACTTCTCGATGTCGGACAGTGTAACGACGCCTATTCCGCTGTACAGATTTCCGTAGCACTTGCCAAAGCATTCAATACGGATGTTAACGGACTTCCGCTCTCCATTGTCCTCTCCTGGTACGAACAAAAAGCGGTTGCGATTCTTCTCAGCCTTCTTTCACTGGGAATCAAAGACATACGCTTGGGGCCCACGCTGCCGACATTTATTACTCCAAATGTTTTAAATGTATTGGTAAAAAATTATAATATTATGCCGATCGATACACCGGAAAACGATCTTAAAGCCATTTTGGGATAACCATACCAATCGAAAAGGTCTTCTGACTTCCGCACAATACCGGTTCATTTTCTTGAATGAACCGGTATTGTTGCTAACACACCTGAAACAGAAAAACTAAAAGGGAAATGCCTTCCTCAAAATCTGTGTTCTTTAAAATTTGCCCTGATGCTGTTGGATCGAAAGTATTGGATTTTTCATCTGATCTGTAAAGAAAAACAAAAACGAATTACAAAGACTGCCAGGTCAAGTTTCAATTTTTACAATTAAATACTCTTATCCATGTAGCGATCTGGTTAACAAGCTCCACGATCTCCATATACCCTATCATCACTCCCTCTTGTTTTGACATTTATTTCAAAATATGAATTGAATACGTGAGAATATCTTATTGGTCCGTAATGGAGATAGAACAAGAAAGTCCATCAGTGCCGATTTTCTTGCCCTGCACCCATGAGGAGGTTGTAATGACATCTGCATCCGAGCTTGCGTTGGTAGGCCTCAGAGATCTTTCAACGATCAAGTGGTATGTTTTTCCCCTGCTGGCAATCGTTTTTTATATCTACACTTCCGAAATTCAGAAGGCAAGGGAATCGGGAAACTGGGACCCTGTTTTTGCAGGTGCAACGCTTTTCGGTGTGGATTTCCTTTTTGAAACCATAAACGGCTGGATATTCCATTTATCCGGGCATTCAGCCTTCTGGACCGCTCCTGGAGAAACAGCGCTACGCACGACTGTGGGCTGGAACATCGAAATCATGTTCATGTTTTCTATTGCCGGAATCATTTATTACAATACGCTGTCCAGGGACAGGGATGCAAAAATCCTGGGAATTCCGAACCGATTGTTCTGGTCCTTTTCCTACGCGTCCTTCTGCGTATTTGTTGAGTGCCTGCTGAATATCGGTGGGCACCTGGTCTGGGAATATCCCTGGTGGAAATTGTCAATGGCGGGTGTACTGCCCATCTTTTTTGCCGGATATTTCCCTCTTTTCCTGAGCCCGATGCTGGTTATCGGTCTAAAGACGAACGCGATGAAGATTTATGCCGTTTGCGCGATCTATTCGTTGGCGGCGGCTATGAATATAATCGCCTTTGGTCTTCTCGGCTGGAACTACTAGAAGCTGATGACTTCGTAAAAAGTCCAATTTCTGTGTTGCGCTTCATCCCTCGTCAGTACCGCTAAGCGAAGCGCAACGGTAGCCGATAGGCGTGAGTAGGTTAACTACTACTCATTCCTCGGGATTTGCGCGCCTGGAATAGCTTGTTGGAGCGAAGCGGAAACCCCGCTAAAAGCGGGGAACTTTTTGCTTTGCCATCAGAGTTTTGACTTTTTACGAGACTGTCAGAAGCTATATCTTTCATTTTTTATGTATTAATTCGCCCTCTTTATCCAGCCGCCCGGATTATCCGTCATTTCTTTTTCCCACCTTGCCATTACGTTCTCAAGCTCTCTGGCTTTACCAGGATACTTTTCAATGACATTGTAAGATTCACCGGGATCAATTCCCAGATTAAACAGCAATGGCAGGGGGCCGTTTGTATAACTGATTAAACTCCCAAATTTCTTATTTACCGGCATCGGCCAGCTGTAATGATTGATGGAACGAAAATACTTCCAGTTCTCTGTCCTTATTCCTTCCAGTTCTCCGTGATGATAAAAAAAGAAATAGTCATGAGGTGTCTTGCTGTTTTCCTGTATAAGGAGGTCCCTGATATCCATGCCGTCAATAATCCGGTCATCAGGCAGGGTAAGACCTGCCGATGCCAGGCATGTAGGGAATAAATCGATGTTCATTGCAGATTCGGTGCAGATGCTTCCGGGTTTGATATGCCCTTTCCAGCGCGCTATGAATGGCACTCTGTGGCCTCCTTCATAGCTTTGCCCTTTTCTCCCCCTGAATTCTCCGGGGCTTCCCTGATACCACGGGCCATTGTCGCTGGTGAATATAACCAGCGTGTTGCTGTCAAGATTATTTTCCTTCAGGGTATCCAGTATCCTGCCAACGCTCCAGTCGATCTCTTCTACTGTGTCTCCAAAGATACCCCCTTCCGATCTATTTTTAAAATCTTTTGACGCGTAAAGAGGCCGGTGGGGAAAAGTATGGGCAAAATAGAGAAAGAAGGGGTCTCCCTTTGATGTTTTTATAAAGTTTATCGCTTCATCCGTATATAGACCGGTAAGTTTGGACTGGTCGGTTACCTCCGGTTCCAGTTCCGTTTCATTTCGGTAAAGAGGAAAAGGATGGATATCATTACTGTGCGGAACACCGAAATAATAATCGAAACCGTGATTTCTTGGATTGTGCTCCGGATTGCCCGAATAGTCACCCAGGTGCCACTTGCCGACCATGCCTGTTCGATAATTTCTTTTTTTCAGTGCCTCGGCAAGGGTTATTTCATGTTTTGGAATGCCTGTAGCTCCGCCTTTGGTTGCAATATCCGTGACACCCAGTTTCCCCATTAAAAAACCTAATCTCACCAGCATGCTTTTTCCGAAAGGCATGTTTTCCGAAAGCAGCGGCATATCCAGCTGCATTCTTTTGGGGTATCTCCCCGTAAGCAATCCCGCCCTCGATGGCGTGCATACGGAATCACAGGCATGAAAATCCGTAAACCGGACTCCCTGATCCGAAAGGCTGTTGATGCGGGGGGTCTGGATCGCCCTGCTTCCATAGCATCCCAGATCTCCATATCCCAGATCATCGGCATTAATAATGACAATATTCGGGAGGGCCTCGGAATAGCCCTCAACAAGGCCTATCGTTTCCCTTTTATCCTTTGAGTATCCAGAGGGATCTTTTTTTGAACAGGCAGAAATCATACTGACGATGAAAAGAGAAAACCCTATGGCTGCAACACTCTTGACAAATCCCCTTCGGATTATTTTTCTATCGGTCATTCGTCCTCCTTATATTTTTCTATGAAGGAGATTTTTTCTCAAGATACCTGGATACCATTAAAGCCAATTCCCGAAAAACAAGCTCCTCCGGGAGATCCACTTTATAAAACAATATATGCTGCACAATATCTTCGATCGCTTTATGCACAATAAATGTAGAAACCTCATAATCCTGGACTTCTATTTTATCCCCCATCAATTGGACAAACAACGTGCTGACGGAATTGGCGATCTCATGCTCTTGCGCAGCCAGTGCTTCACGGATCTTTTCATCTGTGAGTGAAAGCACAACTGAATCCAGGTGAAAATTGTAATGGGATTGAATAATCTCTTTGAATTTTATGATTATTGCATATACCATTTCCTCAACATTTTCTGCTGAAAACTTCTTGTTTTCGATGACCGATGAAAAGTTGTCATACATATCATGGCCATATAATGCAACAGTCGCGATATAAACATCACGCTTATCCTGGAAATAGGAATAGATCGTGCCAATCGACACCTCGGCTGCCTTCGCGATCTTTCGAATGCTTACCGCGTTGTATCCTTCTTCGTTAAAAAGATCGTAGGCAACCCGGATAATACGATCTTTTTTCTCTTTGGACCTACTCTGGACGGGTGTCCGAATCTTTTTTTCAGCCTCTTTCATTTATAAAATCACCTGCAGGCATTTGATTAACTTCTGTTCATATCCATTTTTCAAACCGTGTTATGATAATGACAAAATAAGAACGATGTTCATATTTTTATTGACAAACCGTATTTTTTCTGGCCCTATTGAACAAGAACACTGTTCATATTTTATTTTAATAAATAACCCGTAAAACAAACCGGAGAAAATAGCAAATGAAAAACAATCAGAGGGAACCCGGAAAATTCCCCTTTGGGATATATGAAAGAACTTCTTTGAAACAGACACCAAAAGCAGCCGCCATTATTGGAGCTGCCATACTGCTGTGGACTATGATTTCAGGCTGTGCTGCCGGGCCGGATATCATTTCATCCGACCC
>JAQYVL010000036.1 GCA_030145525.1 Desulfobacterales bacterium | reverse complement strand
AATATAGAAGAATCGGAAAGCTTTTTGATACCATGCCACCGGACAAAATGGTTGAGACCGAAGCCAAATTTAAGCGGCATAATGATAACCGTGAATTTATCGGTCATCTCAAGGTGAATATCCTGGATCCATCAGACCTGGAAAAAGGCGTCATTGTAAACATCATAGACATAACCGAACGCATGCAAGCAGAAAAGGAGTTGAAGAAGTCAGAAAAACAGTACCGGCTTCTTGCGGACAACGTAACGGATGTCATTGCTGTCGTCGATCTGGACCGATTCGTTTTCAGCTATATAAGCCCTTCTGCCGAATCCGTTTTTGGCTATACCATGGAGGAACTTGCGAATCTCAATGTATTTGATATTCTAAAGCCTCATTCTGCTGATTACTTGATGGCAGTGCTTAACCAGGAAGTTGAGAAGGATAAATTCGGAAAAGCGGAAGCACAGCGGCTGGAGGTTGAAGTTCTGTGCAAAAATGGTTCATCTGCATGGATGGAGATCTCAACACGTTTCCTCCGGGACAGTAAAAAGAAGATAACAAGTGTTCTCTGCGTCATCCATGATATTTCAAAACGTAAAGAGGCAGAGGATCAACTTCATCAGGCAAAAAATAAACTGGAAGAAAAAGTCAAACAGCGAACCTCTGAGCTTGAGGAAAGAAATATCGCTTTAAAAGTCTTACTGGATCAACGTGATCAGGATAGGAGAAAACTCGAAGACACGATAATGTCGAACATTAATGCGCTGATCGAACCCAATCTAACCCGATTAAAAAGCAGCAGCCTGAACAGCAAACAAAAAGTCACAGTCAAGGTCCTGGAATCCAATTTAAATGAAATTGTTTCCCCTTTTATGAACCGCCTGTCACTGGATTACCTGAAGCTTACTCCGACGGAAATTCAGGTGGCGAATTTTTTACAGCATGGTGCAACCTCAAAAAAGATAGCCGAATCGCTGGGTCTTTCCCTAAGAACAATCGACACACACAGGTACAACATCAGAAAGAAAATCGGAATCAGAGGAAAAGGTATAAACCTCAAAACCTATCTGGCGTCCATCTAAGAATATCTCAATCATATAAGCATTTCATAGTGATCATTTAAAGACAATCCTGTACTGGACAAACCCGGGCCTGGCATCAGCTCATGCCAATGAAAAGCCTGCCGAAACGATAGCGGATTTGATCTTTTCAAGGGAAGAGGGATTGCTTGTTTCAAATTCCACGAATCTGCCGCCAATATCAACAAAGACATCCGACGTTCCGTCAACGCCTCCAACTGCTTTTTTCACGCTCCCGGCACAGCTCATACAAGTCATGCCATCCACGTTGATTCTCATTTTATTATTCAATGCCGAGGTATTTCTTTCTGCCTTCGTCACTATTTTGGTTTTAAAATAATACCAGCCGAGCATGATTGTAAGCATCGCGGTACCGGCTATTTTAAGCCAACCCGGAATCATTTCATTTTGATGCATCACTATGATTTTCTGGAACCCGTATCTGGCCGTTACAACATTCAAAAAATAACCAAGAGCCAGGCTGACAATCCCGATGGCTGACAGGTAAACCACGGCTGTTTTTTTACCAAGTGTTCTGACAACAGTTGATATGGTTACCGCATTTGTTGCCGGACCGGTCAGCAAAAAAACAAGCGCGGCACCGGGAGAAATTCCTTTCATGATCAAAGATGCGGCAATTGGCGTGGATGCTGCGGCGCATACATACATGGGAATACCGACAACAAGCATAGCCATAAGGGACAAAAGAGGATAATCCAGAAACCTTTCAAAAAAACCCTCTGGAATGACTGCAGAAATAATCCCGGCAATTATAATTCCGACAACCAGTGTGTTTGCAATGGAGCCCAGGAGTTCATATTCCAGATATGGGAAAAAAGCTTTCAGCCTGTCCATTGCCTTTTCCGAATTGCTGTTATTCATGGGAAATCCTCTTGAGCCGGAACTGTTTTTTCCTGCAAGTATATTTACCGCAATTCCTGCGACAAGAGCGGTCAAAAGAGATGCAGCAATTCTGAACAGGCCGAATACCCACCCCAGAAGAGAATATGTGACTAAAAAACTGTCGACACCGACCTCGGGTGTTGAAATGAGGAAAGAGACTGTTGCTCCTTTGGAAGCGCCGTTGTTCCTCAAAGATGTAGCAACCGGAACAACGCCGCAGGAACAGAGAGGCAGCGGAATGCCGAAGAGGGTTGACTTCAAAACCGAACCAAAGGAATCCTTTCCTAGATGTCTGCGCACAATGGATTCCGGGAAAAGTATGTGAAGCAGTCCCGCAACTATAAAACCGAATAAAAGATAAACGGATATTTCATTGTAAAAAAACAATATCTCTTTTAATGTATCGATCAATACGTTCATGGATTTTTCCTAATTCAAACCTCTGCTTTTTTTAATCATGCACGTGTTCCAGCCCGATCTTCAAAAGGTCTGATACGTGGCTGTCAACAAGAGAATAATACAAAATCTGCCCTTCCCTTCTCCTTTTTACTATAGAGAGGTCTTTAAGGCGCCTTAACTGATGTGACATGGCCGACTCTGTTAAGCCGGTAAATGCCGCAAGATCACATACGCACATTTCATTCTCTGAAAGAGCCAGCAGCAGTTTGAGCCGCGTCGGATCACCCAGCATTTTGTAGGTTGATGCCATGCGCTCCAGATCCGCTCCAGGAATTTCTTTTGCCTTTGCATTAGAGACCTTATCCAGATGAACGACACGAACATTGCAGGCATCCATAACACTGTTGTTCTGAATTCTCTTTGTATCCGCCATTGATCGCCCTCCCGGTTTTTAATTTAGTATATGAACATATGTTCAAATATAACTTTTTAATCCGGATTGTCAAGCCCAAATTTTCATTTTATATGATTTTATGGATATGGTGTATTTGAAAGGGACCTGTCAGTCTCCTGAAATCACCTCTGCGATTACATTTGTAAGGTGTTCAAGCTCATTATCAGAGATGATGTAAGGCGGCATTACATAGACCAGCTTTCCAAAAGGCCTGATCCAGACCCCCCTGTCCACAAACCTTTTCTGAATTTCAGCCATATTTACCGGCTGAGACATTTCAACAACACCTATCGCACCCAGAACCCGTACATCTCTCACTCCGGGAACCTTTCGGCAGGGAGACAAGCCCCGGACAAGCTGTTTTTCGATTCTTTTAATCTGCTCCTTCCAGGATGTGGACAAAAGAAGTCTTATGCTGGCAGAGGCAACAGAGCATGATAGAGGGTTCCCCATAAATGTCGGGCCATGCATGAAATGCCCCGCCTCTCCGGAAGATATTCCTTCACTTACCTTTTCCGTCGTCAAAGCAGCGGCCAGTGTCATGTAACCGCCTGTCAGGGCTTTTCCCAGACACATGATATCCGGAGCAACACCGGCGTGTTCACAGGCGAACATCTTTCCGGTTCTTCCAAAACCTGTTGCGATTTCATCCAGAATCAGAAGAACATCGTATTCATCACATAATGCCCGCACCTTTTTCAGATATATTGGAGAATAAAATCGCATTCCCCCGGCGCCCTGAACAATCGGTTCCAGGATTACAGCCGCCGTTCTTTCATGATGGTCGCGGATGAGGCTTTCAAAGCCATGAATATCCCTTTCATCCCAGGGATCATCAAACCTGCTTTCCGGGGCATCGGCAAAATAATGCCGCGTCAAAACTCCGCTGAACATCTCATGCATTCCTGCTACAGGATCGCAAACAGCCATTGCTCCGAACGTGTCGCCATGATATCCGGAGCGAATTGTCAGAAGCCTGTTTTTTTGAGGATATCCTTTTGATAACCAATACTGAAGAGACATTTTAATGGCAACCTCAACCGCCACCGAACCGGAGTCACAGAAAAAAATCTTTTCCAGGGGTTCCGGCACCAGCCGAATCAGAAGTGACGCAAGCTCGACCGCCGGCCTGTGAGTAATGCCTCCGAACATGACATGGGACATCTTTCCCATCTGCCTTGAAACGGCATCATTCAGAACAGGATGATTATACCCGTGAATCGCCGCCCACCAGGAAGACATGCCGTCGATCAGTTCCTTTCCGTTTTCCAGAACAAGACGAACACCATGTGCGGATGCAATCGGATATACCGGAAGAGGGTCGATCATAGATGTATAGGGGTGCCATATATGCTTCCGGTCAAACTCAAGAAGGTCTTTTCCCAAATCGAGATTCATTACCATACCTCTTCCACGTACCTATCCATTCCGCTTCAAAAACGTATCAAAGATTTCATCATATTTTTCTTCAGGGCCGGAAAAATTATCGATTCTGTTTATTACGCCTGCAACTGGAATTCCGGAAAACTGCCGAACCGCCTCCATATTTTCGGAAATCACTTCTGCTGAGGCCTTTATATCGTCTGTATTCATAAAAACGATTCCTGTTGGTGCCATGTCTCTTTTCCTGAGGGCTTCAATGGAAAGAAGGGTGTGGTTAATTGTGCCGAGGCCGCTTCTTGCGGCGAGAATAATCTTTGCTCCCGACAGTTTGATCATATCGATCACAAGAAAATTTTCCGTAACAGGGACAAGGAGCCCTCCTGCAGCCTCCATAATTACGGGACAAAACCCGCGGCTTTTTTCTTCCAAAACCTTCATAACCTTTTCCGGATCCGCCTGCTTTCCCATGTCCCGGCATGCAAACCAGGGTGCTTTTGGATTTTTAAAGCAGTAGACAACCGATTCCGCAGGATCTTTTTCATTCAACTGATCGATATTGGAATAAATGAATTTCGCATCGCTCTCCTCATCATACGGATCATCGCATCCTGTCTGAAACGGCTTGAGATAAAAGGGGGTGCACCCGTTTTGATAAAAATAGCGCATAACCAGAAGGGACAGCACGGTTTTGCCGACTCCGGTATCTGTTCCTGCGATAAAAAAATTATCCATCTGCAATCCTCTCTTTTTCTCTTGTCAGGGTCTCAACAAAATATGCCACATCCATTTCCGTATGCATCGCAGTCATGCTGATCCGAAGAATTGCACTTCCCATGGGTACGGTTGGATACCGGGCTGAAAAGACAAAAATATCGCTCTGGTAAAGTTTTTTTGAGAGCATAACCGCCATGTTTTCATCCCCGATTTCAACCCCCAGAATATGGGCGTCTCCTTTTACCCTGAATCCTTTTTCGAGCAACTGCTTCTTCATAAGAATGCTGATTTTTTCAAGCCTTTCTCTTTTTTCATCACTTCCTGAAACCAGTTCCAGAAGATCAACGGCAGAAGCGGCATGTGCTGCGGGCAGAGCTGTTGAATAGATTACAGGGGACGAAAAATTGAGAAGAAATTCCTTGAAACTCCGGGGAAGAAGTACAAAGGCTCCAAAAAATCCAAAGGCTTTGCCGAAGGTTCCAATGGCGACATCCGCTACTTTCCCTGCAATTCCGCAGCCGTTTTTTCCCAGGGCACCGAAAGCATGGGCCTCATCCACGATACTCAAAAATCCATACTTCTCCTTTAATCCAGCCAGATCCTTAACATTCAGCAAATCTCCATCCATACTGAAAAGAGATTCCGTAATTACAGCTGCAGGCCGGTTCCCCCCGACCTGCAGCCTTTTTTCAAGATGGGACAGGGAGCTGTGATTGTAGCCCTTATAATCCGCCCTGCTCAGCTGAATGCCCATTACACTGCTTGCATGTATGTGTTTGTCAAAAATCAACCGATCACCGGGTTCGAAAAAAGTAGAAATAACCCCGATATTCGCCTGATATCCGCTTGGGAAAAACAGGGAATCCTCATACCCGAAGCGCTCTGCATACCTCTCTTCCGCCTGCCTGATGACTGAATGATTACCGGATACGAGTCTGGAAGATCCGGATGACGTGCCGTATTTATGAAAGTTATCCGCCACTTTTTCGGAAAACTCCGCTGATGTGCTTAATCCGAGATAATCGTTGGATGAAAAATTCAGAACTCTTCTTTTTCCTGAAATAATATAACGGCCTTCCCTGTGCTCGATTTCCGGAGGATTTCGATACAATCCGTTCTGTTTCTGAATTTCCAATCTTTTTAAGAACCGTTTTTCAAACATGAAAAAACCTTTCGATAATGGCTTTCAAGGCATTCCTTTTTAAATTTTTCATCATAGGGAATTACTGCAAACAGGAATTCTCCGGCAATAATAGTTTTGTCTTCTGAAACTGCATTCAATGCATATAAAAAGCCGCTGGTGCTGCGGCTCATTAATTTTCCGGAAAGAAGGAGGCTGCTATTCCGGACAAATTTTTCCTGTATGCTGCATTTACGGATACCAAGCAAAAAGGCATGACAGGCAAAGTCGGTAATAAAACGAAGATGCATGGCTCCGAGCTGCGCCAGAGCCTCAATGCCGAGATAAAATTGATTGTCGGAAAGAAATAAAGTGCCCTCTATGCTGTTTTGCCCGGCTTTCGATATGCAATCAAGCAGAAGAAAACGGTCAAGGCCTGTGTTTATTGTCAATTTTTCCATTTTCGAATCACAAGCGCGCTGTTTTGGCCTCCAAAACCGAAACTCTGAACGACCGCTGAATCAGCCTCGGCCTCAATACTTTTGACGGCAAGGTTAATCCCTGCGTGGCACGGTTTTTCAAGATTTCTGACCGCCGGAATAAATCTGCCTCTCATACAAAAAAGCGTAATTGCCGTTTCAACGGCACCACAGGCAGCCGAAAGATGGCCGATCCAGGATTTCAGGGAAATCACATAAGGCCGGCTGCCTTGAAAGATTCGATGAATCAGATTTGCCTCCATCTCATCGTTTAAAGGCGTTCCTGTTCCGTGGGAACAAATTAGATCAATCTGCGCAGGCTGTGCATCAGCCTCATCCAGGGCATAACGAACCGCTTTCTCTCCCCATTTCCCTTCCGGATCTGGTGCCGTCATTTTATACCCGTCCATGGTGCATCCAAATCCGCATATCTCACCATAAATTTGAGCGTTTCTCTTCTCTGCATGGGAAAGTTCTTCCAGAAGGAAAAATGCTCCCCCCTCTCCGGGAACAAACCCGCACCTCTTGACATCAAAAGGAGCATAAGATTTTTCAGGGTTCTCTTTTCCGGCATGAAGGGCCTGTGCTTTTTGATAGGCAAGAATACCTCCCGCGCTCAATCGGGAGTCTCCGCCTCCTGCCAGCGCCATATCCAGGTATCCATCCTTTATCTTTCGAAAGGCCTCTCCCAATGCCTGGAGGGAAGCACTGCACGCAGCAGTTATCGTTGCATTTTCACCATGAATACCAAACAGGTCTGAAATGACGGAAGATGCGGTATTGGGAAGAAAACGAAGCATCCAAAGCGCCTGAAAACGCTTTGAATCTATCTCTCCGAAACGGATTTCAGAACATTCTCCGCCGATATCAAGATTCGGACCGGTTCCGGCAAACAGCCCCGCTTGAGAGAACACTCCTCTTTTTATTGTTTCATTTTTTAAAGCCAGGGCTGCTGCCGCCACAGAAAAACCAGCTCCCCGATTCAGATACCTTGCGTTTTTCAATCGGCCTGTAAACGCTTTTAAGTTAAAATCCTGAACCGGACAAATCATAATTTCTTCATCAAAACGGAACCTCGTGAAACCGACCTTGCCGCTTTTCAGGCTGTCTATAATTTCAGGTTCTGTATTTCCGAGAGAAGATACAATACCGACTGATGTGATGACGACTCTTCTGCCCACTATATCTCCAGATAAATGTCTTTTATTCCTCTTTTTTCAATATAAGGAGGAGTCTCATCCGGATAACCAGTCGTAATAAAACATTTTACAGATATATCGGGAAGCCCGACGATACTTTCCATATCATCAATAAACACAAGGGGGGCCGTCAGGATACAGGACCCTAAACCAATAGATTCTCCCTTTAGAATGAATCCTTTCAGCGCAAGGCCGATTGAGATATCGAGGTCTGTATCCCCCCGAAGATCATCTTTCAGAAGACCGGCATCCAAAAGTGTTTTTGAAAAACCTGACACATCCTTAACGACCCCCACGGCGAACAAAACCGGAGCGTTGAACATGAACTCTGAATACCGTTTGTAAGCATTGATCCTGTTCAGTAAAGGCTTGCCGCTTTTCAGATCTTTCACAAGTGCAAGAAATTTTTCATGGCCCGATGTAAAACTTTGCCGAAGATGATCCTTAACCTTCCCGGATCGTATCCGGATAAAACGAACCGGCTGAATATTTGAAGGTGAAGGTGCCATTCCCGCACATGCAATCATCTGGCGGATCAACTCTTCGGACGGAATTTCAGGAGTGTATTTTCTTATACTTCTTCTTTTTTCGACAAGCTGATTGAATGACTTCATATCTCTCGCCTTTCGTAATTTATATAGCTCACCAGGTCCTTCACTTTCAGGACAGGCCCTCCGCCTAGTTCTCCCAAGACATCTCTTATTCTGGCATGCTCCAAAAACGGATATTTTTCTGCAAGATAAGCCGACTTTTCCAGGCCGACTTCCTCTGCGTCTTCAGTATATGGCCGTAATTTTCTCAAAAAAATATCATCATCGATGATCTCTTTTTTGAAAACCGTGTTCAGTGAAACTGCAAGCTCCAGAAGATCGATGGATTCCGCCCCCAGATCTCTGATTAAATAAGTTTCCGGCAAAATCTGATCTTCCTCCACATCCAGAATCTCTATAATTACATTTTTAATTTCATTAAAAGCATCCATATTGGTAATCCGATAAAATCTCCTTCAGGCTTTCACCCATTGAAATCTCGATTGCGTTAAAGGTAACTGATCTTTCTGACAGGAAAAAAAGGATAAGTTCCGCTGCTTCTTTCGCAGCCAACACCTTCAATCCCGTTTCTTCTCCTGACAAACGAACTCGCCGGTTCTTCAGGTAGCGCCTGCCGCGTCCAGAATCAACATACCCAGGCCGCAGCGATACGGCTGTAATCCCCCGGCTCTCCAGTTCCAGGCTCAGATTCCGGTAAAGCGCTTCTGCCGCAAGCTTGGATGCGGCATAAAACCCCTGACCTGAATTAGGTTTTCCTGCGGCCGCGGATGAAATAAAAATGAGACGCCCTTTTCTCTTCCGAAGCATTGCCCTTCCTGCCATTTTAATTACTCTGGCACGGGCTGATATATTTTCCGAAAAATACCTTTCTACATCACGGCTGTCTGCGGAACCGACAAGGCCCTCAAAATCGCCCTGAGCGAGGTCAACCATATAGTAAAGATCCTGGTTAAGATCTTCAAAAAGGGAGACTGCGGAATCCGGTATGCCGAGATCGAAATAGGCAGTACTGTAACTTCCTTCAAATTTTTCGAGTCCGTCCGCTATTCGCTTCAACCCTTTCTTGTTCCTGTAAGTCAAGAAAGGGAAAAGGCCTTGCCGGATCATCAGTTCGGCAAGCGCAAGACCCAGTTCGGAACTTCCTCCAAGTATAAGGGCTCGGCGACCTGAAAAAGAAAGCTTCATATCATAAATTTTCCTTTTGCAGCCAATTTTTTTCCATCGTAAAGCACGCAGACAACCATACGCCCCTCTACTGTAACGGAAAAAGGGCAACGCCCGGGAGAGACAAAATCATGAAATCTGAACTTTTCAATTCCAATTTTTCCGGAAAACATGCCTTCCTTTTGCAGGAGTTCTAAAAATGCATGGAGAATAACAGAACCGGGAACAACCGGCCTTCCCGGGAAATGGCTCTGGTAGATCCTGTCCCTTGGATCAAAAAAGAAAACACCTTTTACCTTTTTAATATAATTTTCTGTTTTATTTTTCAAATGCCAACCCCTTCAGCATCCCGATACAGCAAATTATGATTCCGGCTTATATTCGGATTGTTTTAATTTTTTTTCTGTGGTTAACAACTGATAAAGTCGTAAAAAGTCCATTTGTTCGCTCCAAGATCATTTTGATATTTTTATATAATGGGTAACTATCTAAATTAAACATTATTTTGATAACAATTTTTTTCGGTTTAAAGCAAAATGATCGACTTACGCTCACGAAAAGACTTTTTACGACTCTGTCAACAACTTATAAGTGAAAACAGGTTGCTCTTAACCAGAAACCTGAAGTTTTGTCAACCTTCAACATCTGTATGGGTTTACAATAAATGATAAAATCGACAGGGACCAGAGATAACATTTTGTTTTATTTGAAAAAAAATAAAGGAATCTGGATCTCGGGAGAAACACTCAGCAGCCGCCTGAATATCAGTCGGGCAGCTGTCAACAAGCACATTAAAAAACTTCGGCAGGAAGGATATACAATTGAATCATCCACCAAAAAGGGTTATTTGCTCAAAACCTTTGCCGATCTTCTTCTGGCGGATGAAATCCGTGAGGGACTGGATACCGGAATTTTCGGAAAAACCGATATTCTGCATTTAAAAGAAACGGATTCAACCAATGTACAGGCTAAAATACTTGCGGCAGAGGGTGGGCCGGAAGGCACGCTGGTTGTCGCGGAAAACCAGCATTCCGGGAGAGGCCGCAAAGGAAGAACATGGTTCTCATCCCCGGGTCTCGGGATCTATTCGTCACTGATACTAAGGCCTGCCATATCCCCCACCGAAGCACCCGGAATCACCCTGATGACTGCTGTAGCAGCAGTTGAAGCCATCATAGCCCTAACCGGAATCCCGGCAAGCATCAAATGGCCCAATGATATCATGGTCAAAAACAGAAAAATTGCAGGAATATTGACTGAAATCAGTACGGAAATGGATTCGGTCGATTTCATCATTGTGGGTATTGGAATAAACGTGAACACTCCGGCAGACGCCTTCCCTTCCGATATAAAAAAAATTGCAACCTCTGTCTATGCAGAAACCGGAAAACGTTTTCCAAGAGTGAAAATGCTTCAGACCTATCTGAGAAATTTTGAGATCCATTATGAAACTTTTAAAAAAGAGGGGTTTCCCGGTATCAGAGAAAAATGGAAATCATTTACTGAAATCATTGGAAAGAAGGTTACGGTCAGAAAAGTCGCAGGAGAGATCACCGGAGAGGTTGTGGATGTAGATCATGAAGGAGTTCTGATAATACAGGACGGAAACGGAGAAGTTCACAGAATCTTTTCCGGCGATTTATTACTCTGAAGGAGCTATACAGCTGTTGTCCATACATATGGTCCGATCGAACTGTGATCAAGAGCCTCCTAGTTCATTGATTTCGGCATTTATGGAAGCGGCTCAGCCGAATAAGCGATATTTGCATCTTCCGATTTGTGCAAACTCAGGGATTTTTCATCCCGGATATCTGCTACCCAGTTTGGATTCAGCAATATTGATTTTGCACTGAGGACAATATCCGCATCCTGAATTGCATTATCCGCACTGGCTCGGTCATATATCTTTCCGCAGATCATGATTGGAAGCGTTGTCACTTCCCGGGTGATCTGGGCCATATTTTGATCGGTACCAAATACTTTTTCGGCATAATCGTAAGTCGAAACAGAAATCGCATCAATCGGTTCATCGGAAAACCGTTTTATCATTTCCTGATATTCTTCTTTGCTTTCAAAAAGCGACACTTCCATGTCTGCGATACCCCAGTTGGAAATCCTGACGGTCAGGAGTTTGTCTTCCGGAACCACCCTGCGGACCGCCTGGATCACTTCATGGGCAAATCGATATCGGTTTCCCACCGATCCGCCATAGTCATCCGTCCGGCTGTTGGAATAAGAAGAAAGGAACTGACTGATGAGATAACCATGGGCACAGTGAATCTCCACACCGTCAAATCCCGCAGCAACCGCCCCTTTTGCGGTTTCCACAAAACCATTGATTACATGCTCCATGTCAAAGCGGCTCATAGCGTCCGGAATCGGATAAGGAGCATCTGTTAATTGATTTTTCTGTTTCGGAGATATCGCGCTGGGAGCAATTATCCGGTTTGCCGGATTTACTTCGGGCCAGCCCATCCGACCGCAGTGAAACATCTGCATAATAAAAACGGCTCCTTCTTTCCGGATTGTCTGAACCACCGGTATCCATGCCTCGATTTGTTTCTGTGTAAGAAGCCGGGACTGATTGGGGTAGCCCTGGGCGCTCTCATAATCTGTTACAATCGCTTCCGTATAAATCAAACCAGCCCCGTTTTGTGCACGCCGGACAAGGAAATCAAATACATCCTGCCGCGGAATGCTGTCCGTTTGAGATGACAACCGGGTCATCGGTGCAACGCCAATTCGATTTTTCAGCTCAAAATTCTTAAATTTGAATGAAGAAAAAATGGTATTGTCGTTCATTGCAGGCCTCCCTCCTTTTGATCTTACATTATACGATACTGGACAATGCCGATTCAATATCCGGAAATTGGAATCGAAAACAGGACGCGCTTAATTTTTCCGGAACTGACCGCTGGCTATCCAACAGTACTTCTCCCAATTCTCCCATAATCATCTTGATGATAAAAGCAGGAGTCTTAAAAAAAGATGGCCTTTTCAGGGCGTTTCCCAGTGCTTCTGCAAATTCTGCATACCGAACCGGCCCCGGGGAACAGAAGTTTACCGGACCGTCAATATCAGGCTTTTCAAAAAGAAATAGAATTGCAGAGGCAAGATCCTCGATGTGAATCCATGGGAACCAGTGTTTCCCGTCCCCAAGCGGCCCGCCGACAAAAAAGCGGAATGCCGGTATCATCTTTTCCAGTGCCCCGCCATCTTTTCCCAAAACCACTCCCAATCGCATTGCAATTACCCTGATCCCTTTTTCTTTTGCCTTGAAGGCCTCCTTTTCCCAGTCAAAGCAAACTGCGGCTAAAAATCCCTTTCCGGACTCTGTGTCTTCCGTAAGGATTTCATCCGCCCGGTTTCCATAATACCCTGCCGCAGAGGCGGAAAAAAATACAATTTTTTTATGCCCTGGAAGGGCGCTTACCAGATTTTGTGTTGTCAGAATGCGGCTGTCATAGATCTGGTTCTTATAGGACCTGGTCCATCGCTTAAAAATATTCCTCCCCGCAAGATTAATTACGATATCGACCTCCTGAAGAGCGTCCTGCCATTCCCCTTTTTGGGTGGTGTCAGCCGGGATATAATTGAAATTTTTCCGGCCGCTCAATGGATGAGAAGAGGATGTCCCGGTTGCCGAAACCTGATATCCTTTTTCCAGAAAATACCGGGAAAGATGCATTCCCACAAAACCTGACCCCCCGGTAATAAAAACTTTCATTTCTTACAGCCCCTTAAAATGGTTTGATAATATAGCAGTTGTCAAATTAACGCTCCGATTCCCGTATTCATTAGTGCGATCAAGTGACCTCTGAGTGAAATCTATTGAGGTCATTTGGCAAGGGTTCTTCATGAAGCGTAGCGTAAAATTTGAAACTGTTTGAGGGAGTTTGCGACCGAGTTTTTCAAATTTAGCGAAGCGAATGATAGAACCCTCCAAATGCCGCAATCAACGAACGATGAGGCACTTGATCGCTGTTTAATCGGAACATATTTTTAACAATTGCTATAATCGTCATAGACCTTTAAATAGTCGATTAAAATCCTCCTCCGATAAAATCTTTTCCTCCATTACGATCTCTTTTATTGTCCTGCCTGTCTTATGAGCCTTTTTTGCAATCTGCGAGGCCCGGTCGTATCCCAAATCCGGAACCAGATAGGTGGCAAGGGCAAGGCTTTTGTCAATATTTTCCGAACAGATTCGCGAGTCGGCAGTTAAACCCTGAATACACTTTTCGGCAAAAACCGTTGCGGAGGAAGAGAGGAGTTGAATCGACTGCAAAATATTGTAAGCGATAACCGGGAGCATGGCATTCAGTTCAAAGTTCCCTCCCTGTCCTCCCAGCATAATTGTTGTATCGTTTCCTATAACCTGAGCTGATGCTTGAACAACGGCTTCGGGAATAACCGGATTGATCTTTCCGGGCATGATGGAAGACCCGGGCTGAAGAGAAGGAAGCAAAATCTCCCCCAGTCCGCATCTTGGCCCTGATCCCAGCCACCTTATATCGTTTGCGATTTTGGCCATACTCACAGCAAGGGTTTTGAGGGCGCCGCTTACGAAGACCACGGCGTCTCTGGCACCCTGAGCCTCAAAATGGTTTTCCGCTTCCCTGAATCCGATTCCTGTCTGGTCTGAGATAAAGCCAATTATATTTTTTGCAAACTCCGGATGTGTATTTAAACCGTTACCGACTGCCGTACCCCCCAGAGCCAGTTCCTCAAGGTCTCGTGACGCAGACTCGGTTCTTTTGATTCCAAGATCCACCTGCCGGCAATATCCCGAAAACTCCTGTCCCAGTGACATTGGAACCGCATCCTGCAGATGGGTCCGTCCGATTTTTTTAACCTTCGAAAATTCAGAGGCTTTGTCATTGAGAGTGTTATGCAGGAAAGCAAGGGATGGCAGCAGATCATTCTTTATCATCAGCCGGGCTGAAATATGAATGGCCGATGGAATCACATCATTACTTGACTGCCCCAGATTAACATGGTCATTGGGGTGAACAGGAGATTTCCCGCCCTTTTTGCCTGTAAGGGTCTCGTTCGCCCTTGAGGCTATGATCTCATTCATGTTCATGTTCGTAGATGTGCCGGAACCGGTTTGAAAAACATCCACAACAAACTGGTCATCGAATTGCCCATCCATGACTTCCTGCGCAGCATTGGCGATTGCTCCGGCAATCTTCTCATCCAGCAATCCCAGACGTTGATTTACCTTTGATGCGCCTTTTTTGACAAGGGCGAGAGATCGTATCATTGGAATCGGCATGTTCAGCCCGCTTATGGGAAAATTGTCTACAGCCCTTTGCGTGCCTGCGCCGAAATAAGCATCTTCAGGAACCTCAACGGTCCCAAGAGAATCTTTCTCCTGCCTGATTTTTTTCTTTCCCATTACTTACCTCATTTTCAACGTTATGCTTCGCTTAACGCCCTTTTGAGGGAGGAGAAAACTAAACCCCTAACATTGTTAAAAGTGACCGGGGACAAACTTTACAATCGGTTTTCACTTGACGACATTTGGTGATTTTTCAAAACTGTTTTGATAAATGAAATTACAATTGAATTTGATCTCATATTTTAAAATTTTTGGGTCACCCTCCGGGAAGATATTATAAAAAAATAGTAAGAATATTACTATAGTCAGGCTGCTTTAAAACGTTTTAGATTATTCAGATTAATACTTTGCTGTGTCTGCCACAGATCATATTGCAACTGAAGTTTGAGCCATCCTTCGGGTGAACGACCGAAAACTTTAGAAAGTCTAAGAGCCATTTCAGGGCTGACTCCTGACCGGCCATTTAATAATGCCGAAAATGTCTTTCTTGTGACTCCCAAAGCTTTCGCAGCATCTGTCACTGTTAGCTTTAGGGACTCAATGCAAAATTCCCTTATGATTTCTCCAGGATGCGGAGGATTGTGCATTCTCATGATAAGCTCCTTATGTTTAAATTTCTTAATCATGAAATGTAGTGTAACGTATTACGTATCAGGTTGCAATATTTTTTGATTGCGATCTTGGCGTGCGTGACATTTTGACTTAATGTGAAGCCATCAATTAAGAAGTACAAATACCGGGAACGAAAAGGCTACCATAAGACATTTCATTTCTATAGTTGTTGTCATAATAATTTGCGTTCTTCCAGTGATCAAGTGGCCTCTGGGTGAAGTCTATTGAGGTCATTTGGAAAGCGTTCTTCATGAAACGTAGCGTCAAATTTGAAACTGTCTGAGGGAGCTTGCGACCGAGTTTTTCAAATTTAGTGGAATAAATGATAGAACGCTCCAAATGCCGAAATCAACGAACGAGGAGGCTCTTGATCACCGTTCAATC
>JAQYVL010000035.1 GCA_030145525.1 Desulfobacterales bacterium | reverse complement strand
ACAGGCAAGCCAGCCTGCATTACAGTGCGTGAGAATGTTTACCGTTCCTCCTTTTTTCCCGGAACTTATGGCCCGGACAAGTGAAAGGCCATGCTCGCCTATTCTCCTGCAGTTTTCCGCTTCCTCTTCTGTTATCTCAGCAGCTTCCTTTTTTGCGGCTTCAATCTTTTCAGCGCCTTCTTTACCGGCCATGGCGGAAAACATCCGATCTACTCCCCATGCCAGATTAACGGCAGTAGGCCTGGCTGCTTTCAAACGGCTGCATTCTTCAATAAGATACGCTTCCGGTATGGAAGGATCAGGAGAATTCACTGCGGCGAGGTAGACACCATAGGCACCGGTTACACCTATCAGCGGCGCACCCCGTACAAACATTTCTTGAATAGCGGTTATCACATGATATACTGTTTTCAACTCTGCAACAACAAATTCGTGTGGAAGAAGACGCTGATCAATCACATTAACCGTCTGCTGATCTTCTTTTAGCCATATCGGACGGATATCTCTACCGTCAACTTTCATATTTACATCCTTTCATGTACGCCACTTTTGTCAAATTTTACTGCTTTTACGTTTCAGCATCTCTCTGGCATGGGCCAGGGTGGCCTGGGTAATTTTTTCTCCTCCGAGCATACGGGCAATCTCTTCCACCCGTTTTTTATTTCCGAGAGGCTCAACGATTGTTTTTGTCCTTCCTTTTGAAATCTCTTTTGAAATCTTATAATGATGATCACCGTATTTTGCAATCTGCGCAAGATGTGTAATGCATATAACCTGATGAAATATCGAAAGCGAAGCAAGTTTTTTTCCGACAACTTCTGAAGCACTTCCTCCGATCCCCGAATCAACTTCATCAAAAACAACCGTTGCAACAGAATCGGTTTCCACCAGTATCGCCTTTAACGCAAGAACTACCCGTGAAAGCTCTCCGCCTGACGCAATATCCGCAAGCGGTTTCATTGATTCACCAACATTCGGAGATATCAGAAATCGAGCACGGTCAAAACCGGATTCACTAAATAATCTTCCATTTTGCGAAAGATATTTTGATGTATCCGGTGAAGCCGAAAAATAATCGAGGAAAACTTCAAATTCAGTTTGGGGCATTTTAAGATCTGAAAGCTCCTTCTCAACCTTTCCCGTCAGCGCTTCAGCAGCATGCTTTCTTTTTTTTGAGAGAAGAGCCGCAAGTTTTGTCATTTTTTTGTGAAGATCGGCAAGTTCATCCTCCGTTTCAGAGATCCGGTCTTCCAAATTTTCAACATCTTCAAGCTCCCTGTATATGACTTCGAGATGCTCCGCTACCGATTCAATTGACCCTCCGTATTTTCGCTTAAGCCTGTTGATAATATCAATTCTATTCTCCACAGCTTCAAGGCGGTTGTCATCAGTTTTAATTTGATTGACATACTTTCGAAGTTCCTCCGTCACATCTTCAACCCGATACGACAACTCCAGAATCCCCTCCGATTTTGAAGACAGCTCCGGATCAATCTCTCCTGCCTTCTCAAGAGTTTTCACTATTTCGGTAATCTTTTCTGTTAAAGATCCCTGCCCGTCATAGAGCATCTCGATAACTTCCTGAATAGAGAGGTAGAGTGTCCCGCTGTTTTTAAGCCGATTCTTCTCCTTCTCCAGAAGTGTATCCTCATCCGGCAATATGCATATTTCCTCTATCTCATTTTTCTGAAACTCAAGCAATTCAATCTTTTCTCGCTGCCTGCTTTTTTGGGCGTTCAGCTGATCTAGTTTTTTAATAAGAGGGATAATTTTATGGAAGTAATGAAAAAGCATTTCTCGCTCTTTTATCAACCCCCCGAACTGATCCAGAATCAAAAGATGCTGGTCTTCCTTCAAAAGCCCCTGGTGCGCATGCTGACCCGATATACTGGCAAGGTTTTCAGTTATGGCTGAAAGCATCTGGATTGTTGCCAACCGACCATTAATATAGATCCTGTGCCTGTCACTGCGGGATATGATTCTTCTTATAATCAGACCTTCTGAGGGATCAAAACCATGCTCCTCCATTATTCCGGCAATGCGGCTTTCTTTCGAAAGATCAAAACCTGCTTCAAGTTCGGCTGTGTTAGAACCGGTTCTAACCATTTTGCTTGTAGCCCGACTGCCCAACAAGAGATTTACCGCATTGATAATAATGGATTTGCCCGCTCCGGTTTCACCGCTTAAAATGGTCAATCCATTTGAAAACTTTATATGCAGGTCATCAATTATTGCAAAATTTCTAATCGAGAGTTCACAAATCATTGCTATACATTAAATCGGAAATTGATAATATCGCCATCACGCACAATATAAGTTTTCCCCTCAAGTCTTGCCATTCCCTTTTTCTTCGCCTCCTGGTAACTGCCTGCCTCAATCAGATCATTGTATGACAGTACCTCCGCCCGAATAAACCCTTTTTTTATATCCGAATGAATAACGTCTGCGGCATCGACTGCCTCTGTTTCCTTTTGTATTGTCCATGCTCTTACTTCGTCTTCCCCTACCGTAAAAAAAGAAATCAGACCAAGAATTTCATATGACTTTTTGATAACCCGATCCATTGCCGATGCTTTTATATTAAACTCTGAAAGGAATTCCTCTGCTTCCTCTTCGGATATTTGGGCCAGTTCATGCTCCAGCTTCCCCCTGATAACGATGCAGTCATATTTATCTGAAAAACCATCCCCATCCGGGAGACTCTCATCTTCATCATCATTATTAAAAAGAATCAAAATCGGTTTAGCCGATACAAATGCAAAGCCTTTCAGAATTTGAGCGCCGGCAAGATGCGGAAAGTTTCTTAAAGATTTTTCATCATTCAGGCAGCTGCCGCATTCCCTGATGAGTGACAACTCCTCATTGCTGATTTTTTTTCCTCTTTTTTGATCCAGACCCAGACGTTCCAGACGCTTTTCCACCACCACAAGGTCTTCAATAATCATTTCCTGTCCCAGTTCAAGAATATCGCCGGCGGGCGCGGGGAGTTCGGAACCGAATTCACTGAAGTTGCGCACAACCTGAATAAATGCATCACAATCCCTGACATCATTCCAAATATTTCGGTCCTTTTCCCCGGATTTAAAACCAGGAAGAAAATATTCCACCTGTGCAAAAATCGTTTTTTTCGGGTTGTACATTCTGCTTAAAATATTTACCCGTTCATCCGGCACAGGTATTGTACCAATGCGGCTTTCACCGGAATGAAACGCATCCTCAATATTTTGTGTCAACGCTTCAAAAACTGTTTTTTTTCCTGCCCCCTGAAGACCTATAACACCCAGTTTCATATTTTATTCTCCCAAAACAACAACTTTTTTTCGCAAATTATCTTTATTTTTTAAACACGTTATACCTGAAGACGCTGTAAGGCAAATGAAAAATCAAGGCAATTCAGCAGGCTGATTTTCTGATTATAAGCTGCATTGATAGCGAAAGCGCACTACATATTTTCTTTGACACAGAACCGAATTTAACCTAATATACTTTATAAAAAGAATCCATAAAGACTTCAAAATATTTTCTTTTCGTTTACATGATTCAACCGTATTGATTGAGTACCCGGACCGACGAATTCAAAAAACCATTGGTTAAACAAAAACTTATACGTTTTTTCTATCTTTTTGTCGATTGATGGAACAGATCAGATCAGAGCTTCACAGGAGAGGGCATTTAAAGCTGACCGATCACGCTGAACTTTTTGAATGTAATAAAGATTTTTACAGGGAAAGCATTATTTTTCCCGAGCAGCGACATTAACCCGGGTTGTTTTAAAATGGATCCTGCAGGCAGTCTGCCGTTTCCAAATACCCATTAACCATGAAAGGAGAATCAAAATGACTGAAAGCATTTACAAAATTATTGAGCTCGTTGGGACAAGTACTGTTTCATGGGAAGATGCTGCAAAAAATGCAGTTGAGGCAGCAGGAAAATCTCTGAAAGATCTGCGAATCGCAGATGTAACCAAAATGGATATGAAAATTGACAATGGTAAAGTAGCTGCCTATCGAACCCGGGTCAGCCTATCATTCAAGTATGACCTTAGCTGATTAACAGGAAACCGCCAAACCGTCCTATGAAAATTTATTTTATTGCAGGGCAGATTCTATAGAGAATCTGCCCTTTTTTATCGCTGTTTAATAATTTTTTAACGATTTTTATTGCGATTTTTCTTTTTCTTGTGTAAAAAGAATCCTTATTTTTCAATTTCAATCGGGTTTAAGATCACGGAAGGGGCTGTCAACATGAACCATTCTTTCTATTTAAAACGCCGCATGCATGAACGCTATAAAGTTGATTGGTGCAAAATAGGAGTAACAAAAGAGCATTATACAAAAATCGGTTATATCCATGATATCAGCATAGGCGGCCTTTCATTTCATTATGTTGACAATGGAGACGGCAAGGGGGAATTCCCCAATTCATCCGTGTTGTCCATATTTCTCGACCGCAAAGGGTTTTTTCTGGAAAAAATTCCATTCAAGACCATCAATGACTTCAAAATTGAACCGGATTTTATGGAAATGCGACAACGATCCGTTCAATTTGGTAAAATCCCCCGGGACCGGAAACTTCATCTCAAATACCTTATTGAAAACCTTACAACCGAGAAAATCGCTGATAAAAGATCCGGAAAAGACCGGAGAACCCATTTCGAAAGTAGGCACCGTCTGACATTGCAATCCGGATATGTTTTGAAGAACAAAGGAAAGGTGATCGAAAGGCGCGCCGAAATTGAAAGAAGAAAACATGAGGCACTTAAAACTGAACAATAAATTTGGCAGGGTTTGGATTTGAATTTCAGCCCTATATTCAATACGTTTGATAAAAATCGTGTGAAAAAATAAAAAATCTTTGAATAAGGTGCGAAGTTGACACCAAAAAAAATTCCACGGACCCGTAAATAATTCTTCAACAAAAACAGTTTTATACCTTTCCGTAATGTATTTCACACTGCAACTTTCCTTTTTTCAATATTGACCAATCTCTTTTAATGGTTTATAGTATGCGGCAGTAATTTTGATTTGCCGGCTTCTGAGACCTTCCAGTTAATCTGATTTTCCGATATGTCGTATCTCTACATTACTGCAAAAAAATATTAAAGGACATTCAATAAAACAGAAATATTATGAACAGAATAAATAGAATCCTTATCGAAAAACCGAATCTTTCAGCACTGACCCAAAACCATACAGTAGCTGATCTCCATTTTCATTCCAGACATTCCGATGGCACCAATACAGTAGCGGAAATTGCAAAAAGAGCTGAAAAACTGAATATCGGCATCTCCATTACCGACCACAACGAAATCCGCGGTTCGATTG
Organism: Desulfobacterales bacterium; assembly: GCA_030145525.1. GTDB lineage: Bacteria > Desulfobacterota > Desulfobacteria > Desulfobacterales > SURF-7 > JAQYVL01. The sequence continues at coordinate 754 of JAQYVL010000035.1, read as the reverse complement.
AAATCAGCAGATACGGCAATGTCCTGAGTATTCCGGGCATTGAGGTAACATCAAAGGAGGGCGCACATATTCTCGTTTATTTCCACAGCATAGAGAGCTTAAAGGAATTCTATAAAAAAGATATCAAACCATATCTGGGAAACGATAAAATGAGTTCTATATCGCTTACCCTTGCTGAGATCATAAAAAGGGCCAAATCGTTTGATTCTTTAACCGTCTTTCCTCATCCCTTTGGAAGCGCTTATGCGGGAGTATGTAATTCCAGCCTTCCAAAAAAACAGCAAACCGCCCTTCTGAAAACAATTGATGGAATTGAAGTTTTAAATGCTGCCAATCTGAAAAAATCAAACCTTAAAAGCTCCATACTGGGTTTCAACCTGAATAAAATTGTCACGGGCGGAAGTGATGGTCACGCTCTGAATCATATGGGTAAGGTTGCCTGTTATGCAAAATGCGAAAAAAACGAAAAAGCCTTTTTTGATGCCTTGAAAAATAAACACAATAAAGTGATCGGCAGAGAAATCAATATGCTGCGAAAATTCACTTCACACAGCATGAAACTGAAGACCAATTTCCGGAATTACCAGCATCTCATTGAAAAAAATATCCGGTATGGATATACGTTAATCAATGTAAAATCCAAAACAATGCGAGAAAATTTCAGCCTGAAATCCTGAAAGTAAATTTCCGGACCCGGCATAAAAAACCGCAAAAAACTCATCGCTCATTTTTCATTGGCAGATGAGACATTCTC
>JAQYVL010000034.1 GCA_030145525.1 Desulfobacterales bacterium | reverse complement strand
TGGAGAAGATCGGTACGGAAACAGATCCTGAAATACCGGTTCTAATACTCATAAACGCTCTGGAAGATAAAGGATGGTCAAAAGTCAAGGCTGCCGCTGAAGAGCTGGGTGAAATGGAGCCGAAACCAAAGGCCGCAGTTCAGGCATTGATCACCGTCATCAAAAAGCAAGACCACTATCTTGCGCTTTACTGGTCTGCCCGCATTGCAGCGATTCGCGCACTCGGCAAAATCGGGCCGGATGCAGGCAGAGCGGTTCCCACCCTGATAACCACTGCTTCTACCGAACGAGATCCGCGAATACGAGTTGAAATTGCAATCGTGTTACCAAAACTGGGAAAAGATGCCAACGCAGCCATCCCGGAATTGATTAAAATGGCCGAAAAAGATAAAAATCCATTGGTTAGCGTTGAAGCGGCAAGATCTTTAGGGATCATAGGCCCTGATGCAATAGAGGCTATGCCGGTGCTTGTCAAAATTTTTGAAGAGGGTCAAAACCCTTATATATGTGAACAGTCAGCGTATGCGATGGGAAAAATAGAACCTTCTTCAAAGCTTGCGGTTGACTCTTTTGCACGGTCTTTAAAAGATGATGATCCAAGGATCAGAAATTATGCAGCCAAAACGCTTGCCAACATAGGGCCGTATGCTAAAAATGCTGCCCCTGCGCTGACCAATGCGCTGATAACCGATGATGACTCGATTCGCCTTGAAGCCGCAAAGGCACTGGGAAACATTGGACCCTACGCAAAGTATGCTGCCCCTGCCCTGATACAGTCACTGGATGCGGAGAATGTAAAATTAAGGCAGAAAGCGGTAGAGGCACTGGGCAAAATCGGCCCTGTAAACAAAGACGTTGTTAAAGCTGTCGTTAAAATTTTAAAGGATTTTAATCCGGAAGTAAAACTTAACGCAATTCAGGCTCTCGTGAAATATAATATTAACAACTCTGAAGTGATGGAAGCACTTGAAAAACTTTCCGAAAAAGAAAAAAACCTAAAGGTGAAGGATGCAGTTGACGAGGCGATTATTCATCTTAAAAAAAGTGGCATGCCTTCGGCTTAATGGGGCCGGCCGGATCAGCAGATCCTGACAACAAACAGCTCACACTCAACCAAAAACAGATCTACCTGCTTTCAACAGATATTTCCACATCCAGCGTCTCATAGAACACCTGACCATTTACTGCAAGCGTAATCTCCACTCCATGCCTTCCGGGTTCCATAGGCATTTGTGTCCATTGATCTCTCTTTCCATGGGCAAGGACGCTTGGCCATATGGTTTTAATATAAATATCCCACCCTCGAACCGTAGCCGGAGCCATGGGATCATAACGGGACTCAAAGTCCATACCGTCATGCATGAAACCTCCTTTTCGGACTCCGTCTTCTGTATAAAACGCATTGTTCCAATCAACCAAAAGTTTATTCGAGGTTTTGTTCTTTACAATGAGACGAAAGCCGCAGTGCCTGTCATATGTGCTTAACGGGGTTATACTGAGATAGTACAAGTCGGTTTCCAGGGTATTGTATCGGGGGATGCTTTTTGACACCTGTTTCTAAACGCATGAAAATATAAGTAGCGTCAGAATAATAAGTATAAAATTTATCAGGTTTCTTTTCATTATTACTTGTCATATTTATCGGTATGGAACTTGTCATATTTACCGGGATGGATACATATAAGTTAAAGCAACTATCTGAAAAAGTCCAGAAATAAAAAAAAATAGGCATCAAAACAAAACAAAATTTAAATATTATCCGGATTAGGCTCCCGGCAGGCGCAAATTCATGTGCATACTCGCAAATATAAACGCAACAATTGTTTGACAAAAAGGTCATCACCTGTGTAGGATGAGCTCGTTTTCGAAAATTTAATTATTTGTAACCACATGGAATAACAACTTTTATGGCACCAAAAACAACATGTAGAATTTTTTCCGTGGTAATATTTTTTCTTCTTATTAGCGCCTGTGCCCGGAAACCGATTTTCGCACCGGTGCCTATAGAAGGAGCGCCTGGAGAAAAACTGTTCCAGCTTGCTGAAATGGAATTTCAAGCCCGGGAATACAAGAGAGCGGTAGAATTATATCAAGACTACCTCAACCTGTATCCCAACAGCCCGATTGCCCCTTCAGCACTTCTGAAAATCAGTACCATTTATATGGCCCAGAGGGAATATGATAACGCACGTGATATCTGCCTGCAGATGCTTGAGACCTATCCGGAAAGCCAATTTGTCCCGGAAGCGCGAATAACTATCCTCACGACATATTACCATGAGGGAGCATACAATATTCTGCTTGAACATGCCGACGGCATCGATGACAATTCGATCCCACGGACAATTCTTATCAGAAAATATACATTAACGGGAGATGCATTGCTCGCATTGGGCTCATTTCCGGAATCGGGCAGAGCTTATCTAAAAATCTATGAAAAAACAGACGGGGATGAGCAAAAAAAAATTATTCAAAAACTGGACACCGCGGCATCCGGTATGACTTCCGATGAACTCGCAGCAACTCTTTCCTTGATCGAAAATCATTTTCTGAAGGGACATTTCAAATATCTTCTTGGGCTAAAATATGCAAAAAACGAAAATTATGAAAATGCAGTTCAAATCCTGGCCGATTTTGCCGAAGAGTTTCCGAATCATGAAAATGCAGAGGAAGCCCGCCTTTTGATCAACAACTTTTCTGAAATGTCGGAATACGACAGAACCGCCATAGGTTGTATTCTTCCCCTGAGCGGACGATACGAAACCTTCGGTAAAAGAGCACTCAAGGGGATTGAACTGGCATTAATGAAATTCAGTGCCGAAAATCCCGAATCAGAAATCAAACTTGTAATAAAAGATTCAGGTGGAGAACCTGACAAAGCGGCTTTGGCGGTCAGCGAACTGGCTGATAAAAAAGTAGCGGCCATCATTGGCCCGATCATTACGGCTGAAACGGCTGCCATGGAGGCTCAGGCTCGACAGATTCCGATTATAACGCTGACTCAGAAAGAAGGAATCACGGATACAGGTGATTATGTGTTCAGAAATTTTCTAACTCCTGAAATGCAGATGCAGACCATGATCTCATTTGCAATGGGAAACCTGGGGCTAAAAAAATTTGCAATCCTTTATCCAAATGAAAAATATGGTTTAAAATTTATGAACCTTTTCTGGGACAAGGTCCTATCGAGTGGAGGGGAAGTTGTTGGTGTTGAGTCTTACGATTCAACCCAGGCAGATTTTGCCTCTCCGATAAAAAAACTTGTCGGACTTTATTATAAAGTCCCTGAGGAGCTGAAAATACCGGATGAAACAATGCAGCAGCCTGATCTGTTTATGTCGGAAGCGCTTATACTGAATGAGGAAACATTTGAAAAGCCGAAAGAATCGAAAGAACCGGAAGCAATTGTTGATTTTGACGCAATATTTATTCCGGATGGTCCGGAAAAGGCCGTTCTTATTCTACCCCAGCTTACATATCATGATGTGATAGATGTTTATCTTTTGGGAACGAATCTATGGCACTCAGACAAGCTGATCCGTGAAGCCCGGCAGCACGCTCAGGGCTCGATTCTACCGGAAATTTTTTTTTCTGAAAGTAAAAATCGCATCGTGATGGAGTTTGTTAAAAACTTTCAAGAAACATACGGCGGGAAACCTGAATTTATTGAAGCCCTGGCCTTTGATACAGCCTTAATCCTTTTACAGACAATAAACAACAAGGAACTGCATTTCAGAGCCTCAATAAAAAACAGGCTCCTAAACATGGAAGATTTTACCGGCGTTACCGGCCAGACATCCTTCAATCTGAATGGAGAGGCAGATAAAAAGCTCTTCATGCTCCAGATATACGGACAAAAATTCACTGAGCTTGAATACTGGTAATGCCCCTGACCAGAGCATCTATGACTCTTTCTTATTTTCTCTATCGATATTTCACTACCGGACTGTATTTTTTATTATTTCCGGCATATGAGCTTTATAAAAAAATAAGCGGCCGGTCTTATGAAGATATTGATCAACGATTGGGCAAATACCGGTACAGGATTGCGAATAAAGGGGAGAACGCAACCCGGCTCTGGATCCATGCAGCCTCAGTGGGTGAAGTCAGTGCCGCTGCCGGCATAATAGAGGAGCTTTACAAATCAATACCGGATTGTGAAATTATTTTTTCAACCACAACACACCATGGCCTCTCATTCGCAAGGAAAAGCATCGGCAGCCGATTTCTTTACTTAATGTATGCACCGCTCGATTTTATCGTTTCGGTTAGAAAGGCAATTCGTTTTTTCAAACCCGACATCCTGGTTTGCATTGAAACGGAAATTTGGCCGAACTGGCTGGCAGAGGCTCACAGAATGGGAGTCAAAACTGCAATCGTAAACGGTAGAATCTCAGCGCGCTCGATAAACAGGTATATAAAAATAAAGCCTTTGTTCAAAAAAATCCTGAGCCGGGTGGATATATTCAGCATGATTCGCCCGGAAGATGCCCGGCGTATAAAGCTGCTTGGAGCCTCACAAAAGCGGATTCAAATAAATGGCAACTCAAAATATGATCTGCTTATTAAACAGACGATTCCTGACTTTGAAAAAAAATTTAAAAATTTTTTAGACCGGGAAAATTGGAAAACAGTTATCGTAGCGGGGAGTACAAGGAACCAGGAAGAAAAAATTATTCTTGATGTATATCAGGAGGTATGCCGTAATTTTCCTGAAGCCAAACTGATTATTGCCCCCAGGCACATTGAACGGGCTCCTTATATCAAAAAACTCGTCAATAAAAAAGGACTGAATTGTCTGCTTCGCACGGAAATCGATGAAAACTCAGAGCAAGCAAGCATTCTGATTATGGATACCATTGGAGAATTAATGACAGTATACAGCATTGCCTCAGTTGTTTTTTGCGGCGGCAGCCTGGTCCCTCTCGGTGGGCATAATATTCTGGAGGCAGCAGTCTGGGGGAAACCGGTTTTCTATGGACCGTTTATGGATGACTTCCTCGATGCCCGGGATATCCTGGAAAAAACAGGAGGGGGAATTTCGGTCATGAACGGCCGGGAGTTAACGGAAAAAATATTGGATATCCTGATGAATCCTGAAAAGGCCAAACGTCTGGGAGATGCGGCAAGAGAAGCGGTGCTGTCCAATAAGGGGGCGGCGGAAAGGCATGCCGCTGCCATACGGAAAACCCTTAATTTATAAAATGGCTATAGGCGCAATGCTCAGTCTGCCTTCAGAGATCCCTGTCCTGTCGATTCAAGGACAGTTCTCCATAACTTTCCATTTAGATTCACCTGTTTTCGTTTCCCTGCTGAAATATCTATTGGAACATGAACAAAGTGATTATTCCAGTTGCTGATTATCAGTTTTGTCTTCCCGGCCATACCCGCATGCACCGCATCCCTTCCCAGGAAACCGCAGAACACGCTGTCATTGGCATTGGCCGGCAGGCTTCTGATCATATAGCTTGGATCAATATATTTCAGGGAAATTTCGGTCCCTCGATTTTGAAAATATTCTGTTATCTTATTTTTCAAGAAAAAACCAATATCTTTTAATTTGATATTCCCGGAAGCATCCACTTCATCATCGCCTTCAAAAAATTTCTGACCGGCACCTTCCGCCACAACGACAACAGCATGACTTCTCTGTTTCAAACGTTTTTCAAGCTTGGCAAAAAGCCCATCCGAACCTTCAAGATCGAAATCAACTTCAGGTATCAGCACAAAATTTACTTCCTGCTGAGCAAGCACCGCAGTGGTGGCGATAAAACCTGAGTGGCGTCCCATCAGTTTGATCAGTCCGATCCCATTCGGATAGCTTTCCGCCTCATTATGCGCCCCTTTAATTGATTGTGTCGCCACATCGACCGCTGTGTCAAAACCGAAAGAACGGGCAACCAGATAGATATCATTATCAATTGTTTTTGGAATACCGACGACGCTGACCCTGATGTTCCGATCAAGAATGGTATCCGCAATTTTCTTTGCAGCCATCAGGGTACCATCTCCCCCGATCATAAACAGAATTCCGATATTCATTCTTTCAAGACAGTCGACGACTTCATCGATATTCTGCGCGCCCCGTGATGATCCCAGGATAGAACCGCCCATATTGAGAATGTTTTCAACCGAATGGGGGGTTAATTCCATAACATCATGACCATATTTTGGTATAAACCCCTGAAGTCCATACCGCATTCCATAAATATGCCGCACTCCGTATCGATGATAAAGTTCAAGAACAATTGCCCTGATAATATCATTAAGCCCCGGGCAGAGACCGCCGCAGTTTACGAGAGCACACTTCACTTTGCTTGGATCAAAATATATTTTGCTTCTTGGACCGGCGGTTTCAAAAGAAGGCACTTCCTTTCCCTCTTTTAAATTCTTATTGATTTTAAAAGAATTAACGTTAATCAGTACCCGATCGTTCTCGGATATAAAATAATCCTCCGTGATTTCTTCTGCCTTACAAACCGGTGACGGTATTCTGGCTTCACCCAATGAAAGTATCTTTGTGTCAATTGATTCAAAATCCATTAGACCCTCTTCCTCGATTCTCTTTGCGGTAACAAAATGAAAAACAGCATCACATCAATGGTTATCGAAGTTATGCTCTCATCCGTGTGCTCCGTTGAATTTAAAGGCTCCCTTGCCAAGAATATCATGCAGGTGAAGAATCCCGCAAACTTTTCCGGATGGATCGGTGACCGGAAGTACCGTTATCTCATACTTCTCCATCAGATAGAGTGCATCATATACCGGGGTTTCCGGGGTAACGGTTCTTGGATTTTCGGTCATTATATCCTCAACCATAAGATCTCTGATCGATTCTTTGTAATACACGATTCTACGAATATCACCGTCTGTGATGATTCCTGAAAGGATTGAATCATTTTTTACCACAATTGCAACTCCGAGTTCAAACTCATTCATGACCTTGAGGACTTCATTCATTTTTGTTCCTGAAAATACGGCAGGCAATTCGATACCTGTCATCATAATGTCAGATACATTTAAAAACAGCCTCTGACCCAGAGCGCCTCCTGGATGTATTTTTTTAAAATCACTTGATTTAAACTGTTTTTTATTAATTAAAACAACTGCCAGCGCATCACCCATTGCAAGAACGGCGGTTGTACTTGCAGTCGGTGCAAGACCAAGGGGGCAGGCTTCTTTTTCAACTCCCACGTCAATGACAATATCACTCAACTTCGCCAGGGAGGATGACGTGTTCCCGGTAAATGAAATTATTTTGCATCCAACCTGCTTTATCACAGGGGTGAGTATGTTCAACTCTTCGGTCTCACCACTGTTGGAAAGCGCCAGGAAGATGTCATTTTTCCCGACCACCCCAAGATCGCCATGCATGGCTTCAACCGGATGAAGAAACAGGGCACTAGTTCCGGTACTGTTCAGAGTTGCGACTATTTTCTGGCCGACAAGGCCTGATTTGCCTATGCCGCTTACAACCAACCTCCCTTTTGAGTTGCAGATGAGTTCAACCATCTCTTCAAATCGATTATCCACGCGCTCGATAAGGCTGAGTAAGCCTTCGGCTTCAATCTTGAGAACATCTCTGGCTTGATTAATTATCATTTTATTTTCTTATATCCCGTCAAAAAAAAGTTACGATTTCCAGCCAATCATAATGAACAGCCCGGAACAGGGTATTAAATTGCCAGTAATTCCGGTGAAAATCAAGATATCTTTTTATTAAACAGCTGCCTGGATTAAATGATGGTTGACAATTTTTTCCAACCGGGTTATTTTAACAGGTTATGTTATGAATTTTTTAGAAAAATTATCGTTTACCAAAAAGAACAATTTAAGGATTTAAAAATGGGAAATATAGTTGAAAACTGCAAAGGGTGTAACAAAATAGACAGCAATGAAAACTGCCTGGTTTATCCGAATCCAACGTCTCAGATGCGATGGGTTGAAGGCAAATCGAATATAGGATGCGCATTCCACAGAAGTAAGCATGTGAATCACAATAAACCCAAACAAAAAATTCGAGTGGGACAGCAGAAACAGAAAAAAAATTAACGACAGACCCGGCACAGCATTGTTGCTCAGTGTTCGTTCTGCCGAAAATAACGACAGGATACTTACAGGTATTTTCAACTGGCATTGCGGTTAGCGTTATACCGCAGCCTTCTGAGATGAAAAAACAGCAGCGCCTGCATTCGGCTTGCAAAAACTTAAAAGATATTTACTGCTGGTCGTTACAGTTTAAAAACCCTGCTCAATACCTGAGCCGGGTTTTGTTTTTGCAGGAAAAAAAGCCTTCACCTTGATCTTCTTTTCCGGTATCCGTCCGGAGGCAAATGAATCCTGCTGTTTTTGCTTGACATTTTCCCCTTTAAAACATTAAAAACCAGGACAAAAAGCACCTCTTGAACAATCCGCATAACCGATTGATTGCATATGACAATACGGGATTCGATAAAATTGAAATTTAATTCGTTTTTCAACCGGAAAAGGCCGACAGATATCGCTTATGCCGGGAAGTGGTTTTTCTATTTCATTTTAATCGGAGTAATTGCGGGCCTTGGTTCGATTATCTTTCATTACCTCTGTCAGCTTGGTGTGCATTATTTTATGGACTCCATTGCAGGTTACAGACCGCCTGCCCCAGCCGGAGAGCACCATCTTCTTCCGCCAACGGAAACTCCTTTTAACAGATGGCTGCTTCTTATTCTGCCGGCTATGGGCGGGATTCTAAGCGGATGGCTGGTGTATACTTTTGCGCCTGAAGCCGAGGGCCACGGAACCGATGCAGCAATTGAAGCCTACCACAGCAAGGGAGGCTACATAAGAAGTCGGGTTCCAATCATTAAAACAATTGCTTCCGCCATTACACTTACAACGGGAGGCTCAGGGGGACGGGAGGGCCCAATAGCGCAAATAGGGGCAGGCTTTGGATCATTCCTTGCCACAAAACTTAAACTCTCGAAAAGGGAACGAAGAATCATGCTTGCAGCCGGGATAGGGGCCGGAGTCGGAAGTATTTTCAGGGCACCCCTTGCCGGAGCTCTTTTTGCTGCGGAAGTTCTCTATCGAGATCCTGAATTTGAATCCGAAGTTATCATTCCTGCCGGAATTTCTTCTGTTGTGGCCTACTGTATTTTCTGCCTTGTATTCGGATGGGGATCTCTTTTCGAATCGCCTGATTTTAAATTCCAGAACCCCCTTGAATTGGGACCATATATCATACTGTCATTTGTTCTTGTTGGAACGGGTATTTTTTACATCAAATCATTCTACGGAGTCACACATTTTTTTAAATCATTGAATATCCCCCCCCATTTCAAACCCGCCATAGGCGGTATCATGACAGGAATTATCGGATTTTTCCTGCCTTCTACCCTTGCATTCGGTTATGGCTTCGTCCAGATGGCCCTCCATAACGATCTCACAATCAAATTCCTGCTTTTTCTTGCTGTCGGTAAAATACTTACCACATCCTTTTCAATTGGTTCAGGAGGAAGCGGGGGTGTCTTCGGCCCGTCTGTCGTAATTGGTGGTGCGGTAGGTGGTGTTGTCGGAAAGCTGTTCAATCAATTCATGCCCAAGATCGTCACCGAACCCGGGGCTTTTGTAGTGGTTGGAATGGCTGGTTTTTTTACCGCTGTTTCAAACACACCAATTTCAACAATCATTTTTGTAAGCGAAATGACCAATTCCTACCATTTGCTGTTGCCAAGCCTTCTGGTCTGCTCCCTGAGTTATCTCCTTTCACAGAAATGGTCCATTTATAAAAAACAGGTAAAAAGAAAAATCGACTCTCCGGCACATGCAGGTGAATTCATTGTAGACATTCTTCAGGCATTAAAGATCAAAAATCTGATGCATCTTGTCAAAAAAGTCGATCTGATTCCGGAAGATATGCCCTTTTCCAAATTCAAACAGTATTTTTCCAAAACAAAACAGCATTATTTCCCGGTAATGGATCAACATGAGCGGCTAATCGGAATATTTTCGAGCACCGATATCCGGGGAGTACTTTTTTCAAAAGAAATTGAGTCCCTTGTTGTAATGAAGGACATCATGACTTCAGATATTATTGTAACAACTCCTTCTGAGGATCTGAACACAGCGCTTCATAAGTTTACAGAAAAAAATATCGACAGCCTTCCTGTAGTAGAGGAGGACGATCATGGCATGCTTATAGGCATGCTTAACCGGAGAGAAGTCATAGCCTTTTACAACCGTCAGCTCCAGAGAATGAAAAACAAATAAAACAAGCAGACCATGCTGATTCGGAAGTACAAAAGTAAAAATTATTTAGTGTCCATCCATTAATGAGATACTTTGTTCGAGATCAAGGCGTGCGAAAATTTTAACCACAGGAATATATATACATATTTTGAGGATTAGAATTTGAGCACAACGCAGATATCGGACAAAATAGCCATTAATGGACGGGCACGATCTAACGCCTACCAGGGAGGGATCCTTACTATGAAATCCGATTATGACCTTCGGGACATTCTCAGGAGAATCAATGGAAAGGGTTACAAGGCTTATAAGGAGATCCAGGGGGAATATGATTTCAACAATTATCTTCTTATAATCGATCATGTTCAGGGCGATCCCTTTTCAAAACCAAGCAGAATTAGAGTACGAGTTGAAAGAAAGCTTTCCGGATTTCCCCATGACACAACCTCAAACACAAGCAGATCAATAGCGCTTTGTGATTTGCTGACGAGGCAGTTTTTCAAAAACTGCATTAGAATATCCATCGGGGAACGGGGGATCGGCAATTCCGGGCTTATAACCATCTTTCAGCCTTTCCAGGAAATCCTGAACCGCAGTTCCATGATTGTAGACGATAAATTTGTTGAGGCCCGGTTTTTCATGGGACTTCCGGCGTTCGGTCGAAAGATCTCAGGGGAGGAGGCTGAAGCAATGTTCTTTGAAGAACTTCCCGGTATTGTGAAGTCCTCTCTCTTTTTAAAGAGTTTTGATCGCCGGCATGTATACAGGCACCTGGAAACATCAGAGGATGCGGATTACCTGAGGAGTCACCTGGACAGCATGGGAATAATCGCTTTTATCGCAGACGGCTCTCTTTTGCCCAGAGCAAGTGGAATAGATCCTGCTCCCCTTTCCGAAAAAAATACGATTTTATTTAAATCACCGGCCGGCTTTACTGTTGAAGTTAAGCTTCCAAATCAAGGTAAAATTACGGGCATGGGAATACCCAAAGGGGTCTCTCTTATCGTAGGGGGCGGCTATCATGGCAAATCAACGATGCTGAATGCCATAGAGCTTGGAATCTACAACCACATCCCTGGCGATGGGAGAGAACTTGCCGTGACCGCTGAAGGCGCTGTTAAAATCAGAGCTTCGGACGGGCGCAATATTGAAAAAACTGATATTTCCCCCTTTATCAACAACCTGCCTTACGGAAAGGATACGGTTTCATTCTCAACAGGAAACGCAAGCGGCAGTACGAGTCAGGCTGCGGGAATTTCAGAAGCGGTTGAAGCTGGAGCGACTGTTCTCCTTTTAGATGAAGACACCTCAGCCACCAATTTTATGATTCGTGATTTCCGGATGCAGCTCCTTGTCGCCAAGACTCATGAACCCATTACTCCTTTTATTGACAAGGTAAAACATCTTTATTCGGAAAAAGGAATTTCTACCATAGTGGTCATGGGCGGATCCGGTGATTATTTTTCGATAGCCGACCATGTTATCCAGATGACCGACTACATTCCTTCGGATGTGACCATGTCTGCTCACAAAATCGCAAAGGAGGTCGTTACAGGCAGGAAGGAGGAGGGAGGAGGAGAATTCGGCAGTATCAAAAAACGTATTCCGGATGCGGGCAGTTTCAACCCCTTCATGGAGAACAGACGAATGAAAATAGCCGCCCGGGGCAGCAGAGAAATTCTATTTGGGCAAACCGTCATCGACTGCCGTGATCTTGAACAGATTGTTGAGGTTTCCCAGACACAGGCTATCGGATACGCCATTCATTATGCCGCCCGACACATGGACGGGAAGATCACCCTGCGGGAAGTCCTGGAGAAGGTGATGAATGATCTTGCAGAAAAAGGTCTGGATATTCTCTCTCCCTGGCTGACCGGTGATTTAGCATCCTTCAGAATTTTTGAACTCGCCGCTGCCATAAACCGCATGCGAACACTTAAAATGAAACAGAGGTGACCGCCGGCCGCGGGCACCTCTGAAAGAAAGACACGCTTTCTGTTAGATAAGTTCTATTGCGCATGCCATGGAAACACCGCCGCCGCCGCAAAGAGTGGCAAGACCGAGAGACGTTCCCCTGTTTTTCATAGCATAGATTAATGTAGTGATCACACGGGCACCGGTTGATCCTACCGGGTGTCCGAGGCCGATTCCGGATCCGTTGACATTTGTTATTTCCCGTTTCAACCCAAGCTCCCTTTCACATCCGATGTACTGGGCGGCAAAGGCTTCATTCACCTCAATCAACTGAAAGTCATCAAGTGTTAATCCGCTGCGCTCCATCAGCTGATTCACTGCAGGAACAGGAGAAAGACCCATGACAGAGGGATGGCACCCGCCCCTGCCGACAGCCTTTATTCTTGCAATTGGTTTCAACCCCAGCTCATCGGCTTTTTCAGCCGACATGATAATCATTCCGGTCGACCCGTCATTCAGTCCGCTTGAGTTTCCGGCAGTAACCTTACCTGTCTTGGGAACAAAGGCCGGCGGAAGCTTCTGAAGCTGCTCCATGGTAAGGCCCGGCCTGAAGTGCTCGTCTTTGTCAAAAATGACCGGCGGTTTTTTTCTCTGCGGGACTTCAATGGGAACGATTTCATCTTTGAAGGAGCCGTCTCTGGTTGCTCTCTCCGCCTCATTCTGGCTTCTTAGAGCGACCTCATCCATCTCCTCTCTGCTGATACCCAGATGCTGAGCGATAAATTCAGCCGTGTGCCCCATAATATAAGGTTTTCCTTTGAAATAGCTAAGCGGCGGCTCTTCTGCATTTACAGGCCCGTCCTCAGGGTTCGGCATAACGTAGGAACCGCAATGCAGCGCCCGGATCATGGTATCCACCAGGGTCTGGTCCTGGAGACGGCAACCCCACCTTGCACCGGGTATGGTATAGGCAACACCGGACATATGCTCTACACCGCCAGCAAGAATAACATCCGCCATACCGGCCTGTATCATTGCCATGCCGGAAATAACCGCCTCCATGCCGGAAATGCATACACGATTTATGGTGACTGCCGTGCTTGAATCGGGGATACCTGACAGAAGAGCGGCAACCCTGGCGACATTCAGCGTGTCTGCGGGCTCCATGCAGCATCCGTAACGAATATCATCAATAATGGCCGGATCGATTCCAGCTCTTTTAATCGCCTCTTTCATGGTAACACTTGCGATTACCGCAGCATTCATGTCTCTCAAGGTTCCGCCGAATGTGCCGATGGCTGTACGGCAGGCTGAAACAATAACCACATCTTTCATTTTACGCTCCTTTTTTATTCATTTTTTATTATGGGTCTATAGTGAGTATCAAATTAATTTTCCGATTCATACGCTCTCTCAGTGATCAAGTAGCCTCTGAGTGAAGTCTATTGAAGTCATTTGGAAAGTGTTCTTAATGAAGCGGAGCGCCAAATTTGAAACTGTCTGAGGGA
>JAQYVL010000033.1 GCA_030145525.1 Desulfobacterales bacterium | reverse complement strand
ATTGTATACCGTAGAGGCCAGCATATACTCTAAATCGGCATTTGATGCTGCGGGATGGGGATTCGATGGCCGCATCAACAACTGTGTTTATAATCTGGCTTATTTCATTCAAGAGAAGATGCAATAATCAATTCCCGGATTTATTACAGACTCTGAGAATAAACTTTCAAACCGCTCTATCTTTTCCATTCTCAAGGAGATTATCAATGAAAAAGGCTCTTGTCACCGGCGCTGCCGGTTTTATCGGATCTCATGTAGTTCAGGAACTTCTCCAGGACAATGTGGAAGTGAAGGCGTTGATCATGCCGGGAGAAGATACCAAAAACCTGGAAGGTATGGATATTGAAACGATGGAAGGCAACATCCTTGACCAGGATGCTGTGAAGGCTGCTGTAAAAGGTGTTGACACCATTTTCCACCTCGCTGCAATTTATGCGATTTGGATGAAAGACTGGCGAAATATCTATGAAGTTAACATTCAGGGCTCCCGCAATGTTCTGTGGACTGCCCTGAAGGCTGGCGTAAACCGGGTTGTCTATACAAGTTCCGTAGCAGCCCTGGGCGTCAAAGCCGGAAAAACGTTAAGCGATGAGGAAACTCTTTTCAACCAGTATGCCCTGGGCAACCACTACGTACTCACCAAATATTTATCACAGCAGGAAGCTCTGGGATTTGCCCGAAACGGTCTTGATCTGGTTGTGGTGAATCCGTGTTTCCCTTTCGGTGAAAACGACATAGCCCCGACCCCGACCGGACAGATCATCATCGACACCCTTTCCGGTCTCAACCGGTTCGCTTTTGGCGGAGGATTCAACGTGGTGGATGTAAAGGATGTTGCCAGGGGACACTTGCTGGCCGCCAAAAAGGGCAAAGCCGGAGAAAAATATATACTGGGAAATCAAAATCTTACGCTAGAAAAATTTATGAGACTCGTCTATAAGACGGCCGGATTTGAAAAACGGATGCTGATCAAAATACCGGGATTTTTAATGAAGACCGGAACCATCCCGTTAAAATACTGGGCAGATCATGTCAGCCATAAACCGCCGCTTTCTTCGCCCCCTGAAATCGAATATGCCTCCCAATACCTGTTTTTCGACAACACTAAAGCCCGGGAAAACCTTGGTCTGAAATTTACACCTGTTAAGGACTCTCTTAAACGCTCCATCAACTGGTTCCGCAAAAATGGTTATGCTTGAGAATACGGGGAGACCTGGAATAAATTATATAAGGTTCAGAAAAGTCGGATAACAACAAACAGCTCTCTTTGTAAGAGATTCGATTTGTAAAACAACAAGGTTTTAAACCTTTATGTTTTCTGCCTCTTATTCAAATAACAAACCATTGCAGCAGGAATTCTCCGGGGGACAAACCTCACCGAAAAAACCAATAGTTTGTTTATCAAACCAGGAATAACGATTGTCTTTCCTTTCATTAAACCGGAAAAGCCGGCTTCCGCAACCTCGGCTGCTTTCATCATCCATGGACAATTCGTCACATTAACGCCGATCATATCATTCCGCTCAAAAAACTCGGTTTGAGTAGGACCCGGACACAGAGCGGTTACCACAACACGATCTTGCCCGAGTTCA
Source organism: Desulfobacterales bacterium (assembly GCA_030145525.1). GTDB lineage: Bacteria > Desulfobacterota > Desulfobacteria > Desulfobacterales > SURF-7 > JAQYVL01. Next base: position 10,975 of record JAQYVL010000033.1, on the reverse strand, counting down.
TAATTCAGAGCCTCGGAAAGAGATAGGACATAGGCCTTTGATGCATAATACGACCCCATCAAAGGACCAGCCTGAAAAGAGGCTGTTGATGCAACATTGAGAATACGGCCTGATTTTTTTTGAACCATAACCGCACCGAAAAGTTTGCAAAGCATGGTAAGAGATGTGATATTTAGCTGAATTAAATCCCTATATCTTTCAATGCTAAAATCAGTGAACTTGCCGTTTACTCCAATTCCGGCATTGTTTACCAGCACGTCGATATCTATGCCTTTATCCGCAATTTCATCATAAAGCTCCTGAGGCGCAGCGGGTTCGCACAAGTCTTTCGGCATCACAATAACATGAACATTATAACTGCTCTCCAAATTCCCGGCAATAAATTCAAGTTTTTGTCTGTTTCTTGACACCAGCACAAGGTCATAGCCGTTTTTCGCAAAAACATTGCTCAGTTCATATCCGATACCTGCTGATGCGCCGGTTATCAATGCAGTTTTGCTCATACTCCTCCCTTCCCCTTGTTGTGATAGCCAGCAATATATTACGATCGGCTCGAAAGAATTCAAATTTCGATTGAAACATAAACTCAAATCGAATTAGAAGTTTGACAGGAACCGGTTTCAAAACATTCAGTTTCTTTTACTGCTTTTTTCAAATATAGTATTAAACAGAACGATATTTGAATCGCCATCCAGTTCATCTGATTTTAAAACAACTGCTTTCAGAATATTTTTCAAGCCTGACATGTTCTCGGAAAACGATGTCTGGTTGGGTGTCACCAAAGATTGAAATACAAGTCCGACAATATAAATGAAAAGAGGTTGTGCAAGCTGATCCGGAAGGTTTAACTGCCTGGACATTGTATCAATGTAGTATTTAGAGAACTTGGAGATTATTTTTTCAGTTTCATCCGAACCGTAGATCCTGAAGAGATCAATTACCAGAAGTAAAACATTTTTATAATGCTCCTCAAAATCAACTACAAAATCAAATAAAAGATACAGCCTTTCCTCCAGTGTGTCGGTCTTTGAGTTTTTGACTCTCCTCAAATACTCTTCCACATTGGTTTCAACAATGTATTTGAACATCTCTTCGAGTATGTTCTGTTTTTTAGAGAAGTAGTGGTAAATGGCCCCGGTGGATACACCCGTTTCAATGGCGATTTCACGCATGGTGACTTTGGCATAACCCTTACTGCAAAACAGGTAAAAGCACTTTTTGAGTAATTCACGCCTGTATTCCTCATGGTTAACTATTTTTGGCATATCCGATTCCTTTTGATGCGGTTAATATGTAATTTTTTGGCGGTGATCTCACGATATGAACGAATCTACTTAGAACAGGCGCCGTCTTAAAAAGTCGGATTACGATCAAAAGGCTTGTATGAAAACTTAAAGGCAGAATAAAGACGGACTTTTTTATATTGAACGTTCGTTATAAATAGTCCGTAAAATGCTTCTTTGTCAAGATTTTTATAAAATTAACAAATACGTTCTAATACCCGTCCATTAATGGCTGTTTTGTTCGATAACTGCATTGAGTTCTAATTTTAATCCTAAAAATATGTCTATATATTCCTGCGGCTAAAATTTTCGCACGCCTTGATCTCGAACAACGTATCTCTGTAATGGATGGACACTATCTATAAAAATACTATTCACCTTGCAGATTGCGTCTATCTTTTGATCCCTTTTCTAAATGTTTTAATGACTACTCATTCTGCTTTTGGGATGTAAAAGCCACGGTAACGTGACCGAGACCACCGCATTTAACGCCGATATCAAAGCAACCAACCTGTTTAAATCTAAGGCGATTCGGATCAAGTCCTGCGTAAAGAAATTCCTGAGCGCCGAAAACAATCGGCCCCAGGGCCTGAAGTAAATAAATGCAGATTTTTTCCGGACACCTCCCTGATGCAATGGACCCATCACCATTAATCATAATTTTTTGCCCTACCTGATGCTGACATGCACAGCCGTGAGCCTCAACAACAACCGCCTCAAAAATAGTGTTCAGAAGCTCGGGAACCTTATCCAGAATTTCAAGATTTCTGGGATTGGTCTTAAAAGCTGCCATTTCCTCCTCGGTGTAGTTGAGATGATCTTTAACCATTTCTAACATCATATCCTGCTCCTTCATAATAGCCTCCTTTTTTTAAGTTTTTTTGAAAAAAACCTCGCTCGCTTTGAATGTAAAAAAATCAGCCGGTTTGCTGCCAACTCTTTCCGAAATACATTTTATATGACCGGTCGAACGGTCATTTTAAAAATAAAAAACTTGCTACTTTTCTTTCATCCCCTGCAGCAGCGTATCAAAAAAAGTTTGACAGATACCGTCAATATCGATCTCGGGCTTTAAAACCATATAATGGAGACACAACCCATCAACCAGGGCGATCAATGTGGTTGCTATCACATCCGAATCAACCGCTTTCCGAATCATGCCTTGTGCTTTTGCCTTTTCAATAATATCTGCGACAACTTTCTTTGATTCGAGCAAAAATGATTGAAAACGCCGGTTGAATTTTTTGGAACCTTTTTTTCTTACAGATCTTCGCCAGATATCAACATACAGAATCATAAGATGCTTAAACTCATCTCCCAGTTTTGCTCCCTCTTTCAGAAGGGTTTCAAGCTGCATCAACGGGTCTTTGACTCCTTTGAGTTTGGATATGATCAATTCTGTCCACTCAATAAACATGAGTTGAACGACTTCACTCAAGATGTCTTCCTTATTGACGAAATAGTCATAAAAGGTCCCCTTCCCCATCCCGGCCCGCGCAGTGATTTCCCGGATAGCGGTTCTGTCAAATCCATTTTGTGCGAACAGCTCCATTGCGAATCTTGCTATTTCTTTTCGTTTGGATACTTTATCAACAATCTTCGGCATAGAATTTATCCATCATTTATATTGACCGTACGGCCGGTCATTTTTTTTATAATATATTTCATGCCTGTTATTGTCAAGAAAAAATTCTATTTAGGGCTCACTCCTTAATTTTTTTCCGGCGTATGCCTCCGGATCATTTTTCCTTTATAAACTAACGCATGAAGATTCTGTGTCTGCGTAATATCGTCCCGAAAATCACCATTTAAAACCAGAAGATCTGCCGGAGCCCCTTCCCTTATGTAACCCAGCAAAGGCTGATCCGTAATTTTCGCATAAAGCTTTCCCGGATTATAGGTTGCTGCGGCAACGGCTTCGATGGGCGAAAACCCGCAACGGGTAACAAGCAGTTCCATTTCCCGGTGCAGTGTGCTGCCCGGAAAAGAGGCCACATTTATACTGTCACTTCCAGCGATTAACGGTATTCCGGCGTTTCTCATCTTTATGGCATTCTGGAATTTTATATCTTTGTATTCTGCTGCATTACGAAGCCAGTCAGCCAGATCTTCATCCGCGCCTTCAGGTGGCGTTTTTTTATATTCTTCAAGAATAACCGGGTCTGCTATTTCCGTATCCAGTTCCGAGAATGAAAGCTGGTTTTCACCATACAGGACCAGATTATCAAAAACGGCCAGCGTCGGCTGAACAATACAACCGGCTTGTTTCATTTTTTGAACCGTTTCTTCTGAAAGTGCTGACCGATAAGGTCCGTGGATAAAAAAACGAACGCCTCCCTCCATAGCTGTCAGAATGTCATCTTCCGATCCAATATGCGCAACCGTTATAAAATTTTTCATATTGGATGCTTCAACGATCCTGGCCACCTGATCGGAATTCAAAGAAGGTATCCCAAGGGGTATCTGATCTACAACAATTTTTGTAAAACGGCCTCCATGGTCCTTGTTTTCTTGAATCAATTCTGCAATATCCGATTCCGAGTCTACTTCAACCGTTACGGATGAGACAATCAGTTCACTCAGGGGCCAGAAAACCATTTTGCGGATCATTGCTGCCGGATGACCGTCAACTGCGGTAAAAATCCTGCCTGAATAATAAAGACGGGGGCCTGCAATTTGATTTTCTTCGATCTTTTGAGCCATCTCCTCAAGATCCTCAGAAGCCCCCCCTTTATCGATAACGGTGGTAATTCCGGCATAAAGAAATGCAGACATGTTGTGATCCGGATTTGGAAGCGCTATCATTGAAGGCGGCGCACCGGAACCATGTGAATGCACATGTGAATCAATAAGACCCGGAATAACCACCTTTCCTTCTGCATCTATAATCTGAGCATCCGGAGCGTCAATTTCATCTAAACTGATCAAGGCTATCGTATCCCCGCGCACAAGGATATTGACATTTTCCAGAATATCTTCATCCGGATTTCCGGTAAACAGTGTCCCGTTTTTAATCAGAACAGGCCGCTGATCTTCTGCATACGATGTCAGAAGCGGAAGGTCTGTTTTATGCAGGCAACCGGCTATTGAGAACAGAATAAAAACCATTAGCAACAGATTAATTTTTCTTTTCAGATTCAACTCTTCGCTCCTTTCTGATTACCTGTTCAGTCTATCATCATATTTATATCGATATGTTAAAAACGAGGTCATTCTCAAGATTTGCTTTTCGGGACGGGCACCGACATCGGGCGATATCATATTTTTAAAAGTGCTTCATGATAATGCCTCCCTGATTCTGACCATTGCTTCCTTCACATTTTCAAAGCTGTTAAAAGCGCTTATCCTAATAAATCCTTCACCGCACTTTCCAAAACCAGCTCCGGGAGTACACACTACCCCGGCATTGTTGAGCAACAGATCAAAAAACTTCCAGGAATCAATCTTTCCATCTATCCAGATATAGGGAGAATTGTCACCGCCCACACAGGCATACCCAAGACCGGTCATCTCTTTTCGGATCAAAGCTGCGTTTTTCAGGTAATAATCGATAAGCGACTTTATTTGAGCGTTTCCTTCCTCACTGTAAACTGCTTCGGCTGCCTTTTGCACCGGATAGGAAACCCCGTTAAATTTTGTAGAGTGTCTTCGATTCCACATTTCATGAAGAAGATGTTTTTCACCAAGGGCATCATAGGCTGTGCATGTTTTTGGAACTACAGTATAGGCACAGCGTGTTCCGGTAAAACCCGCTGTTTTGGAAAAACTTCTGAATTCGATCGCAACTTCCCTGGCCCCCTCAATTTCATAAATGGACCGGGGTATGGTTTCATCCCTGATAAACGCCTCATACGCGGCATCATAAAGTATCAGCGCACGATTCTCTGTCGCATAATCCACCCAGGTCTTAAGGACCTCCCTGGTAGCCACTGCTCCAGTAGGATTGTTCGGAAAACACAGATAAATCAGATCAACCGGATTTTCAGGAAGATCCGGTATAAACCCATTTTCTTTTGTGCAGTCCAAATAAAGAACATTCTTATACCTGCCGTTTTCAAACGAACCGGTGCGGCCTGCCATGACATTGGTATCGAGATAAACCGGGTAAACCGGATCCGGAATTGCGATCCTGATGTCTGTTGCAAATAATTCCTGTATGTTGCCGGTATCACACTTTGCCCCGTCGCTTACAAAAATCTCTTGGGAAGAAACATCCGCCCCGCGCGCCTTGAAATCATTTTCCGCGATCTTTTCCCGCAAAAAATCATAACCCTGTTCCGGTCCGTATCCCATGAACGAACTGTCTTCGGCCATTTCATCAACGGCAGAATGAAATGCATTTATACAAGCAGGAGGCAGTGCCCGGGTTACATCTCCGATTCCGAGCTTGATAATTTTCCTTTCCGGGTGATTTTCCTGAAAGTCAGATACGCGCTGCGCGATATTTGAGAAAAGATAGGATGCCTGCAGTTTAAGATAATTTTCATTAATTCGGATCATTTTTAAACCTTTAAAATTTTCACTTTACATCAAATTAAGATGGCTTCATAAACAATTTCAGCGCAGCGGGTTTCACCAAACCCATAGCGGCGCATCTCTCGAACGGAAATTAAAACAGATGATAATCAAGAGCAAGTCAAATCTTGATAGGCTCTTCACATTCCGGCTTTTTTCCTTCTTTCAAGAACCTCTCAAAACAAAACGCTCTCCAGACCGGAAATCCGCTTCAACAGGTTCTGTATGGGCAGAAATAAAGGCTCCGGCAGGTGATTCGGTTCAAACCATCCCCATTCCTCGCATCTATCCGGCTCTCGAACTTCTGCTTCGCCGGTATCATGTTCGGCAATCACAAACAGGGTGATGTAGTGCCTGTCATCTGATTCAAAAATATCATTTGTATACGGTCCAAGGCGGATATTTTTTATCCGGATACCCGTTTCCTCCATCACTTCCCGGACTGCACAGGCCTTAATATCTTCCTTAAACTCGAGATGGCCGCCCGGAAACTGCCAGGAACCGGACCCGTGATAATTTTTTCTTTTGCCCAGAAGCACTTTTTGGTCTCTGACAACAATTGCCGCCACACCAACATAAGGTCTGTTATTCATTTTTAATACCATTTTCAATTCATTTTGCACGGATTTCAGTGAAGCGAAAACCCGGATATTTCACCGGACATTTCATCAGCTTGATTTGTTCGGCACCCTGCCAGGCAGAATGTTCAAGTTGTTTCCATAAAAATTTTATAAGACTTTCGGATTATGTTTTCCTAAATTCAATATTCTTAAAATTTGAAACGCTCACTTTAAGACTTTTATTGTTCTGCAAATTGCGGTATTTGATTTTTAAAGGATGTTCAAGTATAAAATGAGATGAAACTAGGAAAAACAGATGAAACTGAATCTGGTCAGCCTTGGCTGTGCCCGAAATCTTGTTGACAGCGAAACCATGCTTAGCCGGCTCGTAAAAGCCGGTTGGAGCATCACTCAGGAGGCGGCTGATGCAGATGTCATCATTGTCAACACCTGCAGTTTCATATCGGATGCGGTCGATGAATCGATTGATACAATTCTCGAACTGACAAGGTTCAAAAAAACCGGAAACTGTAAACGGCTTCTGGTTACAGGATGTCTGCCCGAGCGTTTTCGGGAAGCCCTTGCGGAATCATTGCCAGAGGTCGATATTTTTTTGGGAACCGGCGCATATGACCGGGTTGCCGAGGTTCTTTCGGAAAGCCTGAAAAAAAGCTCAAAGACCTGCCTGCTGCCGGATCCGGATAACGTCCCGTTTCACAAATCAGACGTACCGAGAATCCATACATCCGGCACATATGCCTATCTGAAAATTGCTGAGGGATGCAGCAAGCACTGCACATACTGCATCATTCCGAAACTGCGGGGAAAACACAGGAGCAGGCCGACGGATGATATCCTGTATGAAGCGAAGCAGTTAATTCGATCCGGAGCGAAAGAGCTGACCCTTGTGGCACAGGATACAACCTTTTATGGAAAAGATCTCCGTCCTCAGACAAGCCTTGCGGAACTTCTTGAAAAACTTTCTGCTGTTTCCGAAGATATCTGGCTCAGATTCCTTTATGCCCATCCGAAAAGCATGGATACCGATCTCATGAAAATCGTTGCCGCTCATAAAAACATCTGTTCCTATTTTGATATTCCCATTCAGCATGCAAGTGATAATATACTGAAAAAAATGGGCCGAGGCTATACGTCCGATGACCTCAGAAGGCTGTTTGGCATGATTCGATCAACAGTTCCGGATGCATCCCTTAGAACAACAATCATTACAGGTTTTCCAGGAGAAACCGAAAAAGAGTTTGAACTTCTTCTTAATTTTATAGAAGAGATCCGTTTTGATCACCTTGGAGTTTTTACCTATTCCGATTCCGAAGATCTTCCTTCACACAACCTTAGCGAACCTGTTAACCAGGATACTGCAAACAAAAGGCAGGACATTCTGATGAACCGGCAGGCCGATATATCGAGAGCCATAAACGTGAAGCATATTGGAAAGACATATCAGATTCTTGTCGAAAAAGGACCGGAAGAGGGGAGCTTGATCGGCAGAACTTCTTTTCAAGCCCCGGAAGTAGATGGCGTCACATTTGTTTCCGCTGAGAAGCTTCAGATCGGAAAGTTTACTCCGATAAAAATTACAAACGCCTTTGAGTATGATCTTGCGGGAGAAACAGCATGAACGATTTGAAAAAAAAAATTCTTGACCAGGCAGATTCAGATCTTGCGGGAATTGAAAGCGCCCTGAAAGATAACTTAACGACCTATCTCGAAATTGTATCAAAAGCCGCAGGTCATATCCTCTTCAGCGGCGGCAAACGGTTCCGACCGCTTCTGATGATTCTTTCAGCAAGGATTTGCGGTTACGACGGCACCTATGATAAAACGTTCTCGGTAATTTTTGAATATCTTCACGCGGCAACTTTATTGCATGATGATATTGTGGATGAGGCTACCCTTCGCCGCGGTCAGCCGGTGGCAAACTCCATATACGGAAGCGCAACGGCTGTTCTTGTCGGAGATTTCCTGCTTGCGCGCTCCCTTTCAATTGCAGCTAATACCGGCAGAATTGAAGTGATCAAGGCTATCGGAGATGTAACCGAAGATATGGCTCAGGGAGAGATTCATCAATTAATTAGAAAAGGCAGCCTGGATCTTACCGAAAAAGAATATATGGAGGTTATCCGGCGAAAAACAGCCTCTCTAATGCAGGGAGCATGCCTTACCGGTGCGCTGATTGCAGATGCGCAGGAAAAAGAGAAGGACGCTCTTTCCGATTTTGGACTGAATCTGGGATTCGCTTTCCAGATGGCGGATGATCTTCTGGATTACACATCTGATACGGCTGTTCTCGGGAAAACCATTGGCGCTGATCTCCGGGAAGGCAAAATGACGATTCCCCTGATTTATGCCCTGAAAAATGCCAAGCCTGATGATCGGGTGAAAATGGAGACGGTCATATCTGATACAAGTTTTTCGGACTCAGACTTTAACACGCTGAAAAGGCTGCTTGATACTTATGGCGGGATTCGATATACAACTAAACTTGCAGCCGAACATGTGCAAAAAGCCAAGGATGCGCTGTCTGTCTTTGCTCCATCCCAAACCAGAGACCTGCTCAGTATGCTGGCTGATTACACGATAAGCAGAGACCTTTAGGCATACTCCTTGTTGTTTATTTGTCAGTCGCTTCAGACTTGACCATGTAACGTGTACCGGAGAGACCTGATGGGCTGCCTGCGAACCGGACCAAACCGGACTGTCTATACGGAGGTAATGTAACGGGATGTCAATTATCTGGAAAAAATGCAATATATATTTGTCTCTTGCGATTGTCATTATGCTGTTTTTAGTTCAGAGCGTCACGGCAAAAGAAGAATCAACTCATTCCATTGTCGTAACCGGCACCGGCATCATAAATGAAAATAATGTTGCAAGAGCAAGAGAAAAAGCGATCTCCGAAAGCCTGGTTACAGCTGTTGGAGTCGTAATGGCGGACGTGGTGCCGCTCGAAGTTTTTGTTCCCAATTTCCAGACCTTGAATGAAATTATTTATACGCATACCAAAAACTTCATTAGTGGATATCGTGTTCTGGCAGAAACAAAATACAAAAACCGTTATCGGGTTATTGTGCAGGTCAGGGTTTCCGTCGTTAAAATCAAACAACAGCTGATCGGAATCGGGATCATAGTCGGAGAAACGGAGAAACCCAGAATCCTCTTACTGGTTGCGGAACAGAATATTGGAGATCTCGTACCTAATTACTGGTGGCGGGAAGCCGCATCGAAAAAAGAAAATACAGCTGAAACCTTTCTTGCAAAAATTTTTATGAGCAAGGGCTTTTTGATTATGGAACATGTGAATCCCCCTGAATTTACTGAAGACAACAATCTCTTTTTTGAAACTCCCGACCCGGATCTCAGAGCGGTGACAGCACTTGCAAGGTACTTTCAGGCTGATATAGTTGTCATGGGACACGCCTCTGCAGAACAGGCCCCTAACACCATGGGAGAAAATCTCAGGTCTTTTAAGGGAACGGTTCTGGTCAAAGCAATTCACATATCACAACAGGAAGAGATCGGAAAATCATTTCAAACCATAATTACGCTTAATGCGGATGAAGCAGCAGGAGGGACTGAAGCGATTTCTCAGGCTGCATCCCTTGCAGGAAGAGAGCTGGCGCTTCAGATTACCTCCTCTTACAAAAAAAAGAAAAATGAGACCTCAAAAATAAAGATTATTGTGGAAGGCACCCGGATTCTGGCAAATCTTGTCAAATTCCGCCGTGCCCTTAACAGCCTCGACAATGTCGGAGAAATACGAAGCAGTGAAATGAAGGCGGATGAGACGACTGTTATTGTCGAATATAATGGAGACGTCAATACCCTTGCCGAATCGCTCATGTTGAAGTCATTCGAATCATTTGGCATCAACATCTCAGAAGTTTTACAGGATCAGCTGAGAATTGTTCTGGTACCGGTCGATAAAATTAAGGAGCCCGAACTGCCGGCAACAAACTTCAAGTCAGAAGTGTTGAAAGAATAAATTCAGTTTCAGGGATGGCTTTAGTGTCTGTCAATCTACCTAATACAATAACTGTAATCAGAATTCTGCTTGTCCCACTTTTTGTAATTTATCTGCAGAAACATCTGTTTATGCTTTCTCTTATCGTTTTTGCCGTTGCCGCGATAAGCGATGGACTGGATGGTATGCTTGCACGCTTTTTCAACCAGCGAACCTCTCTGGGGGCATATCTGGATCCTATTGCCGACAAAATGCTTTTGATTTCGGCATTCATAACCCTTTCTATTCAGGGAATTATTCCGTTCTGGCTTTCCGTGGTTGTAATAAGTCGGGACATACTGATCATGACGGGAATTTTAATATGTACCATGGTCGACATTAAAGTAAAAATACAGCCGAGCATCATAAGCAAATTTACCACCGTTGCCCAGCTTCTGACGGTTTTCATTGCTCTTCTTTATCAAGTAATATCTCCAATACTATCGACAAGCTGGACGCAGGCACTTTATGGCGTCACATCAACCCTTACCATAATTTCCGGCCTGCATTATATTTATAAAGGGCTTAACATCCATCAAAACGATTCTCAGAACCATTAATCAACCTGTACCATGGAATCTATCCATCCTTCAGCA
>JAQYVL010000032.1 GCA_030145525.1 Desulfobacterales bacterium | reverse complement strand
CTCTGAGCGGATGACTAAAACCGTTCTGAGCGTCCCTGCCAATTGATCCTTCTGCCCATCAATTTCAACGCACAATTTCTCTTTTTGCGCAATTGTCCCATAGGGTTCAGGAAGATAGATGGCATCCAACTTGTTGGTTTTCAGGTTATTGATGACGGTATTGAACGGAACGCCAATGGTTTTGTAATCGAGCCCGGGACGCAAATTGGCTGCGGATAAAACCTGGCTTAACTTCAGGTTCTCATCGGAATCCAGTCCCGGCACGCCAATAAGCTTGCCGCGCAGCATCTCAAAACCCCCTTCGTTTTTTGCCAGCAGCCTTGCCCCACCCATATGCATTGTACCGATAATCTTGATCGGATATCCATCGGCGGCAATACTGAGAGCCATGGGAACAGGAATGGAGGCGACATCAATCGCCCCCACCCTCAAGGCAGCTTCAAGAGAATTATAAGAGTTGTATCTGATTAATTCGAGTTTAACCCTGTCAAATGTCATCCAATTGTTTTCATATGAAACAACCAGCGGTAATTGAGACAAAACAGGCAGATAACCAACGCGAAGAAGAGCCTTTGCTTTTGCATCAGCTTCCTGAGCAAAACAGTTCAGCAAAAAACTGATGACCAGAATTGACAGAACAAGCTTTATATCAACTCGTTTCATAGCTGTTTACCCTTTATATATTTATTTTAAAGGTTCTAACTTTACCGGGTTCTCCTTCCGGGTTCGTGCCAGATTTTCACCTTTTTTACTGGAAATGATATGAAAAAGATCCCATTCGTTTTTGCTTTCAGAAGGCTTCTTGCCCACAGCTACATAAGTCGGATGAATTCCCTGATGATCCCAGTCACGCCAATATTCTTTGTCTCCCAGGAGTTTGAATTTATGCCCCTCCAGGGCCTTAATCACTTTGATATGGTTAAATGACTTTGCCCGTTTAACCGCATCGGCATATTGAAAGATGGCTACCCATGATGATGCCGCGGCATTCCCCGGTTTTTTTTTGTACTCTTTTTCAAAGGCCTGTACAAACTTTTTTGAACCTTCGAACTGCTCTGAGAGGCCATGATACCAGCACATGGAAGTTATAACTCCCTGCATGATTTCCGGACCGAGAGGGTGGGCCATATGAATCTCCATCAGAGGAACAACGATTGCCATTTTTTCCCGCAGCTTCAACTGAGTGACCTGTTTCAGGCAATTGATCATATCACCGCCAAAATGGACCAGAACAAGCACATCCGGTTTTGCCTTTTTGGCCTTCAAAAGACCTGAAATATAACTCTTGGCTCCCAGTTTCGTCGACTGATTCAGTACGGTGGTGGATCCGAATCCTTCGGTCACTTTCTGCATTGATTTCTGAACAGTCTGGCCCCATGTATAATCAGCATACAAATAAGCATATTTTGCGTCTTTGCCAAATTTTTCCACCAGGGTCTGGGCCATTGCTTCCGCTGTTTGATGGCCATTATTATACCAGCGGAAACAATGCCGATGCTTATCTTTTCCAGTTGTTGCATTGGAATGTGTCAACGCGGCCATGAAAATAACCCCTTTTTTCTGGCATTCCTCACTCTGAGCAATCGCCACAGCCGAGCTGGATCCCCCCGTCATCATAACAACTCCGCTTTCAATGAATTCTTTGGCATTCTGACGAGCGACTTCGGCATTGGTTTTTGTATCCTTAACCGAATAAACGATTCTCTTCCCAAGAATCCCCCCCTTGTCATTTAACTTCTTTATTGCCAGCTTATAGGCTTTTAGCTCATCTTCCCCCTGTAGCGAGTATGCACCCGTAAGGGGCACATTGATACCAATCATTACCGTATCTCCGGCAACCCCTGACCCGATAAACAACAGACTTAAAACAAAGAAAACTGCACAGACCGTAAAAATTTTTCTTGCGTTATCCATGTGTTGCCTCCTTAGACCGTTTGAAAAAAATATTTTAAATTTTATTCCAAATAGCTGAACATTGTTCCAAATAACAGAAAAAAATTTCCCCTTATCACAGCTGGGAGCAGGCCAACGGATTACGGATAGTACAACAAAGAGCAGACAAATAAGTAAGACTTAATTTTTTTTAAACTTGTAAATATTTTATATATCCCTTAATAAAAATTGTATGTCAAGAAAAATTTAACCACAATATATTGTATAAAAAACAAGAAGTGCAAAGTATAATGACTTGGATATCACCAAAAATCACTATAAGATTGATTCTGAATCCGGCAGATTTCTTGATACAGATATACGTGAGTTGGAGTGATTGTGATAAGTATTTTCCGCTGGTTTGAGAAAAATTTACGTTTTTTTAAAGGTCCATTTTATCATCTTATCTGCAAATTATCTGCAAAAAATTACTCCAAAAAATCCATGCGAAGTTTATCAAGTATCTCAGGACTGACATCAGCTTGTGTGACAAGATAATTTTCAGCAGAACCATATTTATTTCGAATATGATCAAGGAGTGCGACAATAGCATCAGGAGGTGCTGTAAGGTAGGGAGAAATTTTTTCCCTTTCTACTCCAAACTCTTTTAAATATGAATAGATAGTTTCCAGAAAATCGGCAAGATAAGTATTTGATAGGCCGTGATCGAAGATAACCGTTTCTTCGGGTACGCCGAGGATTAGGAGAATAAGTGCTGCGCAGGCTCCGGTTCTGTCTTTACCGGCAGTGCAGTGAAAAACAAGGGGAAGATTTTCAGAATCCGACAGACGTTTCATGACAGTTCCCCATGCTTCAGCGTAGGTATCAATATTATTTACATATCCATCCCGCATGAAAGATTCTGTCAGCCAATCGGTATCGCCTTTTTTTAATCGATCCATGGCAGACACTGTGTCAAAATCTGCGCCTGAAACCGGTAGATGGAGGTAATCAACGGAATTTTCTTCGGGAAGGTTGTCCGGAGACATCTTAACTTCACTCTCCCTTCGAAAATCAATAACAAGCTTCAATCCCATTTTTTCCAGAATGGCATGATCATTCCGGGTCAGTCTTGCAAGGCCATCGGACCTGAATATTTTTCCCCATTTGACCGTCCTGCCGTCTGATGATTTATAGCCTCCAATATCTCTAAAATTTACAGTACCCTCAAGTGTAACAAGCCGTTCAGCAGCAATAACTCCCTGTCCATTCTCAGGAGCAATGGAATAATAAGATCGAAAATTCGAATTCGGCGCTGAAACCTCAACCCTGCTTTCTCCCTTCACAGCTGCCAGGGGATTTTGATAATCAATCTCATCCGGTAAGCTGCCTGAAAAAACAGAAACAGTCCGGTCTTTATTATCTGTTTCCCACGATATGTTCAATCGGTGCTCGTTGAAACGTTCAATTTTGACATTATCTATTTTCATCAGATTTTCTCTTTATGGCTATGCCCTTATTTTCTCTCTACCTGAAACAGCATTGAGTGTTTCAAGAAAATGTTTTGTATCCTGCTTCCGATTTCCAAACCGGACTTAAAATTTTGTCGGCCAGTTTGCCAGCTTGTGTTCACCTATCCCTTTTCGGATATTGTTTGAAGCAATCTCAAGGGCTCTTGCAATATAATTTCTGGTTTCCCCGGGGTCAATAATATCATGAATGTGATGCATCCCGGCTGCGCCGTAGGGAGAAGCGTCATCCACCATTTTATCAAAAAAGCTCTGCCACTCTTCAGAATCCCGATCTTCTGACAATGCTTTCCCGCCGTAAACAACATTGGCTGCTATGGCCGGGTCCACAAAACTCATCTCCGCCGACGGCCATGCCACAAGGAAATCAGCACCGCATCCTGATCCGCACATATTCCAGAATGCCATTCCATAAGTTTTTCTGACAATAACGGAAATTCTCGGGACAGTGATCAGGCCCAGTGCATTCATATAATTCATCACCCTTGCCGCGACCCTTTTCTGCTCGGCTTCTTTTCCGACAAGGAATCCGGGAATGTCATGGAAAAACAGAAGGGGAACGTTAAAGGAATCACAGAGGCAGAGAAAGCTTATGACCTTATCGATGCCGTCCGTATCCATTGCCCCTGCATTAAACATGGGCTGATTTGCAATGATTCCAACGGCTTTTCCTTTAACCCTTGCAAGCGCGGTTATGACCGATTCTCCGAACAGGGGTTTTATGGGGAACAGACTGTTCTTGTCTACAATGCAATTCAATATCACATGCATATCATAGGCACGGTTCCGTTTTTCCGGAAGGTATTCCAGAATATTTTGCATATTTTCTCCCGATCCCTCAGGAACAGGAGCTTCGGGGGGAATTTCACCGTTGTGGGACGGCATATAGGAAAGGTATTCTCGAATAATCCGGAAACATTCCTCTTCATCTTCAGCCACCCGGTCAATGTTCCCGGTAATCCTCGCATGAACCTGCCATCCGCCCAGTTCTTCATCGGTGACCTTTTCCCCAAGTGCCATCTCAAGAACCCGAGGCCCGGAGACGCCCATAGCGCTTCCTTTGACCTGAACCACGAAATCAGACAGGCAGGCCATCCAGGTGGGCATCCCATAGCATTCTCCCATAATGGCCGTCACCATAGGCGTTTTCCTGACACGGCTCATGACTTGAAGATAAGACTCAAAATAGCCGCCGCCAAAAGAAGCAAGACCTTTCGCTCCCATAATGTCCGGCATCCTGGCCCCGCCGGCCTCGCCAAGATAAATTACCGGATGTCCTCTTCTTGCAGCAAGAAGCTTCAGCTCACCTTCCTTCCGGCCTGCTATACGGCTTGAAGTTGCTGCAAGTACCGTAAAATCGTTGGCAAGGATAACAACCTGGCGGCCATCAACTTTTCCATAACCGCCCACCTTGCTGTCGGCAGGTGTTTTGTCTTCCATCCCTTCCACATCTGAATGGTTGAACATACCGACCTCAAAAAAGGATCCGGAGTCCAGAAGCATGTCAATCCGCTCCCTTGCAGTAAGCCTTCCCTTTGCATGCTGTTTTTCAACCTTTTGCGGACCGCCCATCTCAAGGACTTTTTTTCTTTTTTGATCCAGCTCTTCCATTTTTTTTTCAAAAGGCACCTTCATATCCTCCTATTGAAGCCTGATATATCCAGCTTGTTTTTCAGTCGGTATTTTCAAACGAAGTCAAACATATCTTCGGGAAACTCCGTATATAGTGATTATCTGATTCATTTTCCGATTCAAGCGCTCTCTCAGTGATTAAGAAGCCTCTGAGTGAAGTCTATTGAAGTCATTTGGAAAGTGTTCTTCATGAAGCGGAGCGCTAAATTTGAAACTGTCTGAGGGAGCCTGCGACCGAGTTTTTTAAATTTAGCGGAGCAAATGATTAGAACACTCCAAATGCTGCAATCAACGAGCGTGGAGGCTCTTGATCGCCTTTCAATCGGAAAATATTTCTGAGAATCGCTATAAATCTATTTTACATGTATCAACCCCCTTTAAAATGTGTCAAGGAAATAAAAACGAGCGTTCGCTTTTTCTTGACAGTGCTTATAATTACTGAAAAAATTGTAGAAAATTTTGAAACGGATATATTGACCGGAAAAGACAACCCGTTAACTGGAAAGTATAACATGAAAACGATAAATTTTGAACATTATCCGGGACGCCACTGCGCCAGCACCGGCCTTCGGAACATCGTAAATTTTCAAAATTTTTCCTGGAGTGAAGCACTCTGTTTCGGCATAGGAGCCGGTCTTGGCATCTATTATATAAGCCTCAAAGGAATATCTCCCAGCCGAATGATACATACACGTTCAGCCGACATTGAAAAACAATTTTTTTCCCGAATCGGGCTGAATTTTTCATGGGCTCAATTCAAAAACGCAACTGAAGGCGAAGAAGCTCTTTGCAAAGCGCTTGACAGGGGCATGCCGGTCATTCTTCAATCCGATATTTATCACCTCCCCTATTTCAATACCAAAACCCATTTTCCGGGTCATGTTATCACGGCATGGGGATATGATCGAAAAGAAAAGATTTTTTATGTCACCGATACGGAACGGGCTGAACTTCTTCCGGTACCTTTCGACAAAATGCAAAAGGCCAGATTCTGCAACGGTATCTTTTTAAAAATTGCCGGGAATTTATACTCTCCAGGCCGGATCAAGCCGCCTGAGAACCTTCCGGAAATCATTTTGAATGCGATCCTGTACAACAGCAATTCGCTTCTGAAAAGAAACAATGAGTTTCAGGGAATACCGGCTCTTGAAAAATGGCAGAGAGACCTTGCTTCCTGGAAAGACCTGAAGGACTGGCAATGGATAGCCCGATTTGCCTACCAGGTTATCGAAAAAAGGGGAACAGGAGGAGGAGGCTTCCGACTGATCTATTCCGAATTTCTTGAAGAAGCAGTTGAATATCTGCCCGAGATAGCATCCCGGGGACTTCCGCAGCGAATGCATGAAATAGCATCCGCATGGAGCGGCCTTGCCCTGTCTCTTAAATCTGCTTCTGAAAAAGAAAAGCCTGAATTTAGAGAGGTTACGAAAAAATTAGACCGACTGAAAGAACAGGAAGAAGCCTATCACAAAGAAGCACTTGCGCTTGAATAAACTTCCGGTTCAATCAGCCGTACCGCGCAAAATCCTCAAAAGCTGATCTGGTATCGTATTGATACGTAAAACCTGTTTTTTTCACGAAACGATCAGGAGAAGCGACCCATGAATATCGAACCAGATTCAGCATAGGGCTCGGGAACTCCGTTAAAAAGGAGAGTCTGAGTATCCATCCAATATGGTTTAGAATATATGCCATTTTGAAAGGCAGCAGAACGGGTATATTCCCCAGCATCCTTGCTGCCTCCGTAAATTCTATTGTCCCTTTTCCTGCAATATTAAAAATGCCGGAAACTGTTTTCTCAAGGCAGAGAACGACGGCACGGAGAAAGTCATCTTCGTGGACAAACTGAAATGGTTTATGATTATCGGGGAGGAGAACAAACTTCTTTTTAAGGTGATGAGCAAGGATATTATCAAGACCGGGTCCTACAACAAAACAGGGACGAAGGATGGTAACGGCAATATCCGAATTTTCTCTGACAAATTCCTGCATTAGAGATTCAATCTCCTTCTTGTTTTTTGCATATGTAAAATCACCGTTTCCGCGGAGGGGACTCTCCTCTTTCAGGGGAACAGGATTATCCGGATGAAAACCATAGGCAGTGGTGGAACTGGTATAGACCAGATGAGATACTCCGGCTGTTTTTGATGAGGCAAGGACATTTTTTGTTCCGGAAATATTGATATCCTCCATGAGTGATTTATTATGAATCGGAGCAAGTACATATGCGGCATGAACAACCGTATCGATGTCATAATCCTGGAGCATCCCGGTCAAAGGTCTTCTAACATCGTGGTTTATGAAAGTAAGCTTTTCCGGACATTTTCCGGGTTCCCGTATGTCGATTCCGATTAGTTTGGATACTCGATCATTTTCAGAGAGAGCTGCTGCAATCTTTCCGCCAAGATATCCGGAAACACCGGTTATGAGAACATTTTTCAATCCTTATATCCCCCTGTTCCTGTTTCAATATTCTTGAAAAAATTTCTTTAAGTCCATGGCCTTTGGAGAACCCCACAGTCATCACACAACTACTTTCCGGAAAATGCCAAAAGTTTTACCGTAAAGCGGTTTGTAAAAGTACTCCCCATTTTATTCAGCAGGATCAGCAATTTCAGCAGGCGGCTGACGACCCAGTGTACCTTGCGGCCGTTTGCTGCTTTCCACACGACCTCCGCAACCTGATGCGGAGAGATGTTTACGCCGAGACGGCTGACGCTCGATGCCTTTTGTTCTGCGTCGAGAATCATTGGCGTGCTTACATAAGGCGCCATGATATCGCAAACCCATATATCATGATCTTCAAACTCGATATTGAGCGCTTCGGTAAGCCCCCTTACAGCAAACTTTGTGGCAGAATAGACCGCCAATTCCGGAGTTCCGTATACGGCTGATCCGGAGGACATGTTTATGATCCGGCTTCCGGCTGTTTGTTTCAGGATATCGAAACAGGCATCAATGCAGTTCAGTATACCCAGCAGATTAACGTCGACGATTTTTTTATGATCGCTCAAGGAAATCTTATTATGGCGCCCCATTCGAAGGACACCTGCGCAGTTGAAAAGCGCATCCATTTTACCGCCGGTGTTTTTGACAAAGAAATCGACTGCTTCCTTTACGTTTTCCGGTTCCGTCACATCGACCTTTTTCATGCATCCGTTTTGACTGCCGATCCTTGAATAAAGTTTCGAGAGATCTTCTTCATTTACATCAAATAATCCCACATACCATCCCTTTTGGGAAAATAGCTCCGCAGTAGCCTTTCCGATTCCTGAAGCGGCACCGGTAATAAAAATACTCTTTTTCATGTTTACATCCTGCTGCAAGTTTTTCTTCATATAATCTCGGAATTATACTTTTTCAAGTATGTGGATACACATGGCAGCTTCTTCGACACCGATATTGCCGCCCCCGTTTTCCGCAAGGCCCAGTCTTGCACCTTCAACCTGACGATTCCCGGCCTCACCTCTCAGTTGCAGGCCCAACTCATAAATTTGTGCAAGGCCTGATGCTCCTATCGGATGACCGCGGCATTCCAACCCGCCGCTGGTATTCACCGGTTGTTTTCCCCCCAATTTTGTTGCACCGGTTTCAGCATATGGTCCGCCTTCTCCCAGGGGGCAGAATCCCATTGCCTCTGTCTGATGAAGTTCGCCGTAAGAAGTGGCATCATGCAGTTCTGCAAAGCTGATATCATTCGGCCCCACTCCGGAAGCTTCATATGCCTGTTTTGCCAGACGCTCGCCAATATCTTCGCCATCAATCGGCCTGTCCGTCCCGGAACCCAAAACAGATGCCCGAATTTTAACCGGCCGGACTCCGGTAAGTTTTTTCAGATAAGCCTCCGAACATACAATTGCCGCGGCTGCTCCGTCACCTACCGGGGCGCACATGGATCTTGTAAGCGGATAGGCGATCGGTTTGTCAGCCAGAACCTCTTCCATCGTCATATCCATCTGATACTGGGCCATCGGGTTTAAAGAACCGTGCCAGTGATTTTTAGCGCAGATTATTGCGAGCTGTTTCTGTGTAGACCCGAATTTACTCATGTGCCACCTGGCACCCATGGCATAAGCATCCATAAAAATACTTCTTCCTTCACCCGGCGGGGTCTGACCTTCGGGTATATCCACTTTCAGGGTCTTATTCAGCTCTTCCATTGTCTTCAGCTGGGCTTCAAAATTCCCCACATCCATGCAGGTGGCATATGCGGAAAGAGACAGCGCCTTGTTCGGATTGGTAATTTTTTCCGAGCCGATAGCGATGGCTACATCGTACATTTGGGCTCGTATACCCGTATATGCCAGATGCAGGGCAGTAGAAGCACCGGCACAGGCGTTTTCTACGTTGGTGACCGGAATGGCCTCTATTCCCATGGACCGCAGTGCGACTTCGCCCCGTATGGAATGCTGATTGTCAAACATACCCCAGAATGTGTTGGAAAAAAAAGCTGCCTGGAGATCTTCTTTATCAAGGCCGGCGTCTTCAAGTGCCAGACGGGTGACTTCGTGAGTCATGTCTCTTACGCCCCGATCCGGATACTTGTTGAAACGGATCATGCCTATCCCGATTATGTATACATTTTCCATTTTTTCCTTCCTTATCAATTAATTTCAGATTGTCATTTAAAGCACTCGCCCCAATATTAAAAAAAACTAAAGATGGTGCGCCCCGGTGATCATCAGGCTGTCGTTGGCACCATCCTCGATGAGCCCGGCACGAGCATCTCTAAAATACTTTTCAATAGGATACTCACGGCTCAGACCGTTGCCGCCGAAAATCTGAATCGCTTCGCTGGTTACCTCCAGCGAAACATTGGTAGCAAATACCTTTGACGCAATGGAGTACTCGATCATCGGCGGCGTATTATTGTAGTTGTAGATCATGGCTGCCCGTGAAAGGGCTCTGGCTGCTTCGATTTTCGTAAACATGTTGAACAGTTTATGCTTAATCATCTGGTGTTCGAAAAGAGGCTTCCCTCCCTGAATCCGCTGTTTGGAGTAAGCCAGGGCTTCCTCATAGGCAGCTCTTGCGACTCCCACAAACATGGCGCCCATCCCTGCATTTGCCGTAGAAAGGGTAATATCGAGCATCGCGGCGTAGCTCTCCTCATCCACAAGCATATATTCCTTCGGTACACGGACACTGTCAAAATAAATCTCACCCTGGTTTAAAGCCCGCTGCCCCATCTTATCAAGCGGTTTTCCCTTTCGTACACCCGGAAGGTCAAGGGGTATAATACAGATGCCACCGCCTGACATACCTTTTGATGGATCGATGGTCAGATAGGCAAGGGTATGGGTGGCGATAGTACCGTTGGACACCCATGCGGATTTCTGACCTTCAATGATCCATTCATCACCATCAAGGCGAGCTGACACCTGTCCGGAAATATTCGGATCCGTAAACTGCGGCGTAAAAGGGCAAAGCGTATCTGTACCGTGTTCCGGCTCTGTGACTCCCCAGCATCCTATAATCGAAGCATCCTTGCAGTCACAAAGCGGCTCAATGATCTCCTCAATCAATCGCTCCGAAGGCACCATGGAAGCAAAAAAAGCAGGAAAGCAGGAAACACCCAGGCCGATGGCAAAATCGACACTCCCCCATGCCAGTTCTTCCAGAATAATATGGGTCTCCAGAGGGTCGGTTGCAAGTCCACCATAAGTATCCGGGATAAAAATGGTGTGGTATCCCAAATCATATCCTTTTTTCATTGCGCTCCAGAACAGATCACTTTTTATTACTTCCTCAGGGCCCATTTTGTCAAGCTCGATACTGGCCGGACGCAGTACTTCCCTTGCAAAGCGATGTGTCTCTTCCTTAATGGCATTCTGTTCATCTGAAAGCTCAATATTTAATTCGTTATAACCAATCATGATTAACTCCTTTCATCCGCATAAAAATATTTCATCGGTTTATAGATGATCTAAATTCAATATTTTTAAAATTTGAAACGCTCACTTTAGGTATAATCCTCCAGCCGATATACACGATCCCCGTCAAGAGAGAACTGTTCCCGTAAGACCCTGTCAAGAGCCTTTTCCGATATCGTCTTGGGAATCTCTTCCACCAGCTGAAGATATGAAGGGATAAAATTCGGTTCCAGATCATTTTTACATTTATCGTAAATACTCTTCAGATCAATAGATTTTCCTTCAACCGGAGCAATACCTGCTACAAGATCACTCTCGCCGGGAGCGCCTGATGCCGAAGGTATACCGTATACGCATACTTCGCTCACGTCAGGGTGCTCGCCGATTACCTTTTCAATATGATCAGGCTGAATAAAATCTCCTGCCCGCCTGAGTTCACTCCCCTTTCGGCATATAAAGTAATACCAGCCTTTTGAATCCTTTTTCACAAGGTCGCCCGTTCGCAGCCAGCCGCCGCGGGTTTTTTCTTCCGAAGCATCCGGAAGATCGTGATAATCAACCTTTGTGTCCCCGCGGGTCATCTTTATAATAAGCTCGCCTGTTTCCGCGTCTGGAACCTGTTTGTCATTTTCATCTACTACCCTGAACTCCATCATTCCGGGAAGAGGCTTACCAAAACTGCCAATAGGCCCCTTGCCAGGCGGATTGTATGCGAAGCCGCCTTCGATAGCGGCATACCATTCCAGTATTTTAACATCAAACCGCTTTTCGAACTCTTTCCAGATTGAAACGGGAGTGCCTGCGCTCATTACGGTCCTGACCGGATTATCTCCATCAGTTTCTTTACTCTTCTGATTGTATATGCCGGACATCATGCCCCCCAGAAGCGAAAAAGAGGTGCACCCGTACTTCCGGCAGATATCCCAGATTCTGCTTTTGGTAAACTTGGCGCTGAAAACCGCCTTTGTACCGGTGCTTAAACTTGGAAACAGGGTCACGGCCTGAGCATTCCCATGGGTGAGCGACAAACCCGTATACAAGACATCACTTGGTTTATATTTCCAAACCAGACGGGTAGCGATATTGTAGAGACCGAAGCGATTATTCCGAACCATCACTCCCTTTGGATCTCCTGTCGTACCGGATGTATAGATAATCTGCATGGGCTGCCGGACATCCATAATCTGCTGCGGAACCACATCCCAGGAGTCCTTGTCCAGAATTTCGTTCAAGGAAGGATAATCGCTGGAAACCGGCACATCATGTTCCGGGCGGTAAGCTACACAAACCAGTTTAACATTCGGAACTTTATCAAGCACAGGAGCGAGCTGCTCCAGCATTTCTCCGGAAACCAACACTGCTTTTGCATTGGAATTTTGCAATAGAAAGCGCAGCCGGTCACCTCTGTTCCTCGGATCAATCGGTACCATAATCGCTCCGATTACCGGTCCCGCGAGCATGGCGTAGACGAATTCGGGATGATTGCGCATAAATACCGCGTAGGTGTCCCCCTTTCTCAGGCCACTGTCAAGAAACAGACGTGCAATTCTGTTTGAATTTTTATACAGACTTTCATAGGTGAGAATATCCTCTCCATGCTCACCATTCTCAAATATAAGAACCTCTTTATCCGGCTTGTCTTCAGCCTTCATCTCAATAAGATGAGAGGCGATAGCCTGATTCAAATAGGCTTTTGAACTCATAACATACCTTCCCTTTTCATATTAATAAACCTCGGCCGGTTTTCATTGCGGCAAACGATATGGCATTCAACCGGAATTTATTGATACACAATCTCCTGATAGACTGGAAACAGTTACTCTATGGAGATAGTTGTTAAATATTTGTTAATCCTCAACCGCTCCTATAAAGCCTCTATTATATGTGGGGAACTCTTTGGCAAAAATCTCATCCCAGTGTTCCTTTGTCCAGAATTCATGCCGATCAAAATATGGATTCTTTTTTGCCACACTCACCGAGATGCTGATTACAATGTCCACATCCGTAATCACTTCAAGTGCCAGGGCACTGAAAGCCAGAGTGCTGAATACTCTGCAGTGCAGCCCAAGACGATGGGCAATTGATGCTGCTGCATTCGCAGCAATACCCAGATTCAAATTCTTAAACATGCAACTGGGACCATTTGCCGTGAGCGATTCCACCTCTTCGGCTTTATTGAGTTCCGCACATGTTTTATACCCACAGGCCCCGCAGTTATAATTGAATTCAGATTTACGCGTATCACCGATAACCATTAATGAACACGGCTCCTTCATCAATTGAGCCAGATGCCTTCCATCCCTTGCGGCAAGAGGGGCCATGTCACCCAGGGAAAAACAATATTCGGCGATCTGCTCAAGATCTTCGCCCTCAACAGTGATTATTTTAATATTGTTTCTGTCCTTAAAACGGAAGCTGTTATGGGCCGCCACCGCCATCAGCTCTACTGCACGGTCCAACCCATTCCCAATAAGTTGAGACATTTCTTTGATTGCCATCTTCTCCTCCATAAAGGTTTATAAAACCTGTCTGACTATAGTGAAACCTAGCTGTAAATTGAACGAAACTGAGGCCACAGCCGTTGAATCATCCTGTCATTCATACTCCTTTGATTAATTTCGGCATACCGTTTCGGAATATCCCTGAACGGACTTTTCTCTGTTATAGAGATACCCATTGCAAGGGAAAAGCCCGTATTCTTCGGCAAAAGTCTCATTCGCATGGCGGCGGCGCCTGTGGACCAGAAAACACCATAATCAATCCCTAAATTTCTGGCCTGGGACATCATGCCGTCAAGAGCGTAGGCAATGTTGGCTGCCCGGAAAATGCACAACGGGCCCCTGAAAGCCACATCCGGATCATCCGGAAGTTTTTCTTCTTCCTTAAGATATTCACAAACGAGTTTTCCGCACAGATTGCAGTTGATATCAGCAGGATCCTCGACACACCTGAGGGATGTTGCAACCAGAACAACATCCGCATCCCGCAGCATGGCCGCATCTCTCTTAAAAAAAGACCAACTCTTTTTTATTTCTGCCATTTTTTCCATTTCCTGGCATATATCCTCAATATCGCATTCATCATCGAAGATATGGATACTGCACTCCCCGACACCGCCGACACGCGGAGAGGTTGTTCCTGAAGCAAGAATCAGACGTGCCGCGACTCTTGCCGCCTCGACCCTGTCCATCTCATATTGTTTGATGCTTCTTTCCATAATCTCCTCCTGCTATTCTTTTTCAATAGAAAGACCGTGACTTTTTGCATGTTCCGGATACTTATCATAAGCCGGTTTTAAAAGCGGCAAAAGCTTAAGCACTTTAGGCATTGGTCCTTTCGCCTTAATCAAACCTTTTGCCAGAGCAATAGGCATTGATATGTGTTTCAGCCAGAACTTGTGGCAGGTTTCACTGCTCATGGTCATTTCAACGGTTGCTTTCAAATCGGTGTCACCCCATATCACTTCCCCCTTCTTGCCGTCGCCGGGAGTAATCCACAGTTGATCGTTCGGATTCGTTATATTAAATTTGATTGTAATTCCTGTTGCAGCAAACTTGGGCCCGAATTCCGGATGAGTGACAAGGTGCTCGAAAAGCCCTCCTAAAACTGCGTGCATCTTTTCCCTGTTCTCAAATATAGCCATGTTGTTCTCCTTTCCTGTTTTCTTCTCTATGGTTTTGTAATCACGGAAAAACTTTCTTCAGTTAAAATCACCTATCGTTTATTGTCATATGATGCCAGAAACCCTTTAACTCCTCTTCTGAGAGTATCCAGCGCCCACTCGGTTGAATGTAATTCGGGCGACAAGTACCATCTTGTTGCAATTCCCTGGTAGATTGCAGAAATAGAACGCGCAACGGGATCCGGATCAAATTTTCCAAAAAATCCCTGCTCCTGACCTTTTATAAGCGCCTGTGAGAGCAGTTCAATCCAATTATTAATCCAATTCCTAAATATTTGACGATACTCGGCATCATGAACCGCTATGGACATAAAATCGAACAAAATAGGATAACCGATAACAGCATCCTGATCATCTGCATCATAAAGCAATTCTAATGAGAGTAATTTTTCAAGAGGATCATCAAATTCGGCCATCTTATCCCGGCACCTTACAAATATCCTTTTGAAAAACTCCTCGAATACCGCCTTAAAAAGCTCACGTTTTGATTTATAGTAATGTGCAAGCCCCCCCTTTGAGAGACCGGCCGCACGGCAGATATCCGCCATGGTGACATTAGCACTTCCGAACTCAGCCATGGCCATAATCGCGGCCTCAATAATCTGATTTTTTCTTATGGCTTCAAGTTCAAGAATCGGCGGCATATATTATCTCCTGATATAAACAGTGAAATGTTTTCGCCTGAAATCCGATCCATCGGCCGGCCAGGCACTGTTCATCTTGCCATGTAGGTGAATACCAGACAAAACCATGTTTAACAATCCGACCAGACGAATTATAATCCGACCGAATGGTCGATATATAAAATATTCATACCTTGGTGTCAAGCTTTTTTATCCAGAATTTTGAATCAGGGATGCCGTTTTAACCCATCATAGGAAAAAGTATAATTATAACGGGTATAAATCGGTAAACAGAAAATTTCGAGTTGAAAGGATAAAAGAGGTGAGATTACTTTCATTGGTCAGGGCTTGATCTCTCTTCTAAAAAAGTTGGAAGTGGAAATCA